>NZ_BAABHO010000050.1:0-47759 GCF_039542135.1 Actinomycetospora chlora | reverse complement strand
GGGGTGGCGGCGCCCCCAGCGGCCCGCCGCGGCCCTCCGGGGCGGGGCCCGCGGGGCGCATCCGGAAGCCCCCGGGCCGGTCCCGCGCCGTCACCGGGCACCCCGGGGGGACCGGCGGCGCCGGCGCGCGAGCGCGAGCAGCAGGCAGGCCGCCGTCGCGGCGAGCATCCACCAGAACAGGCGGGCCAGCGGGGCGAGGACGGTGAGGAGGAACAGCGTGCTGCTCGCGGTCCGGCCGGCGAGCACCGCGGCCAGCACGATCCCGAGCGCCGCCGTCACCGCGGGGGCGAGCCCCGCGACGGCCGCCGACCGGGGCCGCACCATCGCGACCGCGAGCAGGCACACCGCCAGGTAGGCGAGGGGGAAGGCCACGCCGAGCAGGCCCGCGCGGTCCTCCAGGAGGCGGGCGAGCAGGCCGGTCGCCACGACCGCCACGACGCCGACGACGGGCCAGGAGAAGCCGGGGCCGACCGCGAACACGTCCGGTCGTGCGCTCAGGAGGACCTCGACGGCCGTGAGGCGTCCGCCGGGTCGGCGGGAGCGGTGGTGTCGGTGCCGGCCGCGGGGGCGGCCGGGGCGCGGTGGTCCGCCGGCTCGAGGCCGCCGTCCGGCGGGCGCTGGGCGGCCGCCATCTCGGCCCGGAAGATGCGCAGTGACTGCCCGAGGCCGCGCGCGGCGTCGGGCAGCTTCTTGGCGCCGAACAGCAGCACCAGGACACCGATGATGATCAGCCAGTGGGTGGGGCTCAGCGCGCCGGACACGGCGACGTCCCTTCGGGTCGGTGGGTCCCGGTTCCCCGGCCGTCCCCGTGGGGCACGCGGGTGCGGCGCAGGGCGGCGAGGTCGGGGACCCGGTCGGGGTCGAGATCGGGCAGGGCGTGGCCGACGACCCGGGCGAGCAGGTGGTCGGCGAGGGCGGGGTTGCGGGCGAGGACGGGGCCGTGGAGGTAGGTCGCGACCACCCCCGGCCGGGCCCGGACCACGTCGTCCGGGAGCGGGGCGGGGGACACCGCTCCCTCGGCGGTGCCGGCGGGGTCGTTGCCGTGGCCGTGCTCGACCTCGCCCAGTGGCGCGACGTCGGCGCCGAGGACCGTCGCGCCGCCGTGGTTGACGAAGCCGGTGAGCACGCCGACGCCGGGCAGTCGGCAGCGGACGAGCGTCTCGCCGACGGCGCGGCCGGGAGCGGCCCAGGTGGTGAGGTCGAGGGCGCCGAGGCCCGGGTGCTCGTGGCCGTCGCGGTCGGTCATGCTGCGGCCCAGGAGCTGCAGGCCCGCGCAGACCCCGAGGGTGACCGCCGTCGTGGTCATCGCGGTCGGCAGCCACGGGTGGCGGGCGAGCCAGCGCGCGGCGAAGTACTGGGCGGTGTCCTCGCCGCCGCCGAGCAGGTAGAGGTCGCAGCCGCGGGGCGGGGCGTCGTCGGCGGTCACGGTGACGACCTCGGCCGGGATGCCGCGCCACTGCAGGCGCCGGGCGAGGACGACCGCGTTGCCGGCGTCGGAGTAGGTCCCGAGGACGTCGGGCAGCAGCAGCCCGATCGACACCGCGGGCGCGCTCACGCGGCACCCGCCCGCTCGGCCCGCGCGAGCTCCGCCCGCAGCGCCGAGAACGCGGTGTAGGTGGCCAGGACGTCCACCTCCCCGGCGGGCAGCCGCGCCAGGGCCGCGAGGGGATCGGCCCCGGTGAGGTGGTCGACGCCGCCGTAGCTCAGCCGCACCCCGAGGTCGGCGGCGCGGTCACCGGCGACGGCGACGGGCCGTCCCTCGAGCGGTGCGACGTCCAGGTCCCAGAGCCACGAGACGTCGCGGCCGTCGGCCTCGCGGTCGTTGACGACGACGAGCACCGGGCGCCCGGGGTCGAGCAGGTCGAGGGCGGCGAGCCAGCCCGCCGGGTTCTTGACGAGCACGAGCCGCACCCGGTGGCGCCCGATCCGGCTGAGGCGGTAGCGCCCGGCCACCTCGCGCACCGTCGCCACGCCCGCGGCCGCCCGCTCGGGGTCGACGCCCAGCGTCACGGCCGTGGCGAGCGCGACCACCGCGTTGGCGACGTTGACCCGGCCGGGCAGGCCGGTCCGCACCGGCACCGTCGCCTCCTCGCCGGCCTCCCCGGCGACCGCGCGGTGGGCCAGGGCGCGCATCGGGGCGCGGTGCTCCCACCACCACGCGGGCCGCGGCCGGGCCAGCCCGCACGGGGCGCACGACCACCCGACCCGCGTCGGGGTCGCGACGGCGAGACCGCCGCCGGCCGCGGACACCTCGGCGCCGCCGTCCTCCCGGGCCAGGAGCTCCCCGCACCGCGGGCAGGACGCGGTGTCGCGGCACCACCCCGCGCCGGCGGCCACCCACACCGGGGAGCGGGCGGTGCCGGCGGCCCAGACGGTGAGCGGGTCGTCGGCGTTGGCCACGGTCGTCGTCGTGGGGTGCGCGTCGAGGACCCGGCGCACGTCCGCCGCGGTGCGCCGGACCTCCGAGACGCGGTCGAGCTGGTCGCGGGTGAGGTTGAGCAGCACGACCGCCGCGGGCCGGGTCGCGCCGGCGACCTCGGCGAGGTGCAGCTCGTCGACCTCCAGCACCGCCCACGGCGCGTGCCGCCGGGCCGCCAGGGCCGTCACCGCCCCGTCGGCCATGTTCGAGCCGCTGGCGTTGTGGGCCACCGCACCCGCGCCGGCCAGGGCCCCCGCGAGCAGGTGGCTGGTGGTGGTCTTGCCGTTCGTGCCCGAGACCAGCACGACCGTCCGGCCCCGGGCGAGCCAGGCCAGCGCCCCCGGGTCCAGCGCCAGCGCGACCCGCCCGACGATCACCGACCCGCCGCCCAGCCCGGTGAGCCGGGACAACCCACCGGCGACGCGGCCGGCGGCCACCGCCGCGCGGGACCACCCGCCCCGCCCGCCGTCCGAGGCCGTCCTCGGCTGGCGCACCCAGCGCGGGAGCGGGATCCCGCGTCGTCCCCGACCTCGCGGCCCCGACCGGGTCGGGGCGGCCCACGTGTCCTGCACCCCCTCCATGAACCACGCCGCGTGCTAACGGATGGCTAAGCGGGGTCCGGCGAGGATGCGGGCAGCAGCAGCGTGAACGTCGTGGGCTCCGGGGTGCGCAGCCGCAGCCGCCCGCCCTCGGCCTCGGCGAGGCGCCGGGCCAGGGCGAGACCGATGCCGTGACCGCCCCCGGGAGCGTCGGCGGTCTCCCCGCGCCGCCCGAACAGGGCGGCCTCCGGCAGGGTGAGCGCGCCCTCATCGGCCACGTCGACGGCGACGGCGGTGCCCGCCCGGCGCACCGTGACCTCGACCGTCCCGGTCCCGTGGGTCGCGGCGTTCTCGAGCAGCACCGCGAGGATCTGGCGCAGGGCCGCCGGGGACACGCCCGCGCGCAGCCCGGTCTCCTCGCACACGACCTCGGCGTGGCCGTCGACCACGTCGCGGACGACGGCCGCGACGTCCACCGGGGCCGCGGCCGGGCGGTGCCCGCGGGCCAGCCGGAGCAGGTCCTCCACGGTGCGGTCCAGCCGGTCGGTGGTCGCGAGCGCGCCGGCGAGACCGTCCCCGTCCCGTCGGGACGCGAGGTCCTCGAGCTGCAGGCGCAGCGCCGCGAGGGGCGTCCGCAGCTGGTGGGAGGCCTCGGCGGAGAACGCGCGCTCCCGCGCCACCAGCTCGGAGAGCCGGGCCGCGGTCGCCGCCTGCGCCTGCCCGAGGGCGTCGATCTCGGGGATGCCGGTGGTGCGCGCCCGCACCGTGAAGTCGCCGTCGCCGAGGCGCTCGGCCGCCGCGACGAGCTCCTCGAGCGGCGCGGCCATGCGGCGGGCCGACCGGCGGGCGACCGCCCACGTCGCCAGCACCGCGGCCGCCGCGAGCGCGACCATGACCGCCACCGTCAGCGCGGACTCCTCGCGGGCGCGGGTGTCCGGGCGGGACGCACGGAGCACACCGGTCTGGCGGTCGTCGGCGACGACCGGCACGGCGACGAGGAAGTCGCCGCCGGCCGTGCCCTGCTCGACCCCGCCGGTCAGCGCCCGCGCCAGCCCGCCGTCCAGGCGCGACGGCCCGTCCCCCGCGACGCGGTCGCCGCGCAGGTCGTAGACGCCCAGCGTGGTCTCCGGGCCGATCGGGCCGATCACCGTGGCCGGGCTCCCGGGACCGACGACCGTCGCGGCCGCCGCGGCCTGGGCGTCACCCTCGAGGTCGGCGCGCTCGGACGTCACGTAGTACCGGCCGGCGCCCACGGCGAACGGGACGGCGAAGACCGCGATCGCCAGCACGGCGGCGACCACGACGAGACGGACGATCCGAGAGCGCACGGCGACCAGCGGGGTGAGGAGGGAGGGTCCTACCGTGGCACGGATGGCGACGCTGCTGCTCGTCGAGGACGACCGCACGATCGGATCGCTCGTCGGCCACCGCCTGCGCGACGAGGGCCACGACGTCACCTGGGTCCTCACCGGCGCGGAGGCCCTCGATGCCGCGTTGCGGACGAGCCCGGAGCTCGTGCTGCTGGACCTCGGCCTGCCCGATCTCGACGGCATCGAGGTCTGCCGCCGGCTGCGCGTCTTCCTGCCCGAGGCCGTCCTCGTCGTGGTGACCGCCAGGGACGAGGAGATGGACGTCGTCGAGGGCCTCGAGGCGGGCGCGGACGACTACCTGACCAAGCCCCTGCGGTTCACCGAGCTCGTCGCGCGCGTCCGGGCCCACCTGCGCCGTGTCGAAGGGCGCGACGGCTCGGGTGCCCGGCTGGTGGTCGGCGGCCTCACGATGGACCTCGCCGCCCGGCGCGCCGAGCTCGACGGGCACGACCTCGTCCTGCGGGCCAAGGAGTTCGACCTGCTCGCCCGCCTCGCGCAGGAGCCCGGCGTCGTCGTGCGCCGGGAGGCGCTGATGTCCGACGTGTGGGACGAGCACTGGTCGGGGTCCACCAAGACCCTCGACGTCCACATCGTCGCCCTGCGCCGCAAGCTGGTGGCCCTCTCGGAGCGCGCGCCGGTGATCGAGACGGTGCGGGGTCACGGGTACCGCCTCGAGCCCGCTTGACCGCGGGCACACGCCGGCCGCCCTCTCATCCCCGGCGTGGGGAGACGCCCGTTCGCCGTCGTGGCGGTGCTGGCTGTGCTGGCGCTCGCCGGCTGCGCGTCCGGTCCGGCGGGCCCCCCGGCGCCGGTGGCCGCGGCGTCCTGCCCGTGGACCGCGCCCCCGGTCGACGATCCGGCCCACCCCGCCGACGTGTGCGGGGTGGCGTCGGTCGACCTCGCCGCCCCGCTCGCCCGGCACGCCGACCTGCTCCCGGTGACCGTCGAGCTCTCCACCGACCGCGCCCTGACCTGCGTCGCGGGCACGCCGGGCTGCGCGGTGGAGGACGACCGCCGCTTCGTGGCCGCCCCCGCCCCGGACCCCCGGGCCGACCCCTCCCGGACCCGCGCGCTGCTCACGATCGACTGGGCCGACGACCAGGTCCGGCTGCACGTGCCGCCGCACTGCCACCTGCGCGGTGGGCCGGCGGCGACCGTCCAGGACTGCGCGGCGGTGCCGCGTGACGGCGTCCGGTTCGCGGTCACGAGCGTCCCCGGCGCGTCGACCCCGTGGCGCTTCCACGTCGCGCTGGCCCTGCCGGGCGACCCCGGCGGCGCTCCGGTGGCCCCGGTCGACCACGGCTGGGACCTGTCGCTGGACCCGGCCGCCGCGACGCTGCGGCTCACCGGGGACGGCACCGGCACCCCGGCGCTCGCCCTGCTCACCGTCGGCGGCGTGCGCTGCGCCGTCCGCGGGGCGGCACCGCCGACCTCGGTCGGGGCACCCCCCGCGCCCGCTCCCCACGACGACTGCACGGCCGACGTCCCGGCCAACCCCTGACGCCCTCCGGTGACCGGCTCACCGCCGGCGGCCCCGCAGCCACCGTCGCCCCGGCGACCGTCCCGCCAGCGCGGCGCGCGCCGCGGGCTCGCGCCGCGCCGCGGCGGCCAGGATCCCCAGGCAGGCGAGCGTGACCACGACCGAGCTGCCGCCCGAGGACAGCAGCGGCAGCGTGATGCCGGTGACCGGCAGCAGGCCCAGGACGTACCCCACGTTGATCATGGCCTGGGACACGAGGAACGCGGTCAGGGTGGCCACCACGATCCGGGTCCACGGGTCGTCCGAGCGGCTCGCGATGCGCAGCCCGGCGTAGCCGAGCACCCCGTAGAGCGCGAGCACGGCCACGGAGCCGACCATGCCCAGCTGCTCGCCGAGCACCGCGAACACGAAGTCGTTGGACGCGTTGGGCAGGTAGTTCCACTGCGCGGTGCCCTGCCCCAGACCGGTGCCCAGGAGCCCGCCGTCGCCGAGGGAGTAGAGCGCCTCGCGGGCCTGGTAGCCGGGCCCGAGCGGGTCGACGGTGTCCGGCGACAGGAACGACGTCAGCCGCTGCATCCGGTAGCTCGCGCCCACCGCGAGCACCGCCACCGAGGCCACCGCTCCCGCCCCGAGCCCGGCGATCAGGCGCATCGGCACCGGGGCGAACCACAGCAGCGAGAAGAGGATCACGACGATGCCGATCGCCGAGCCCAGGTCGGGCTGCAGCACCACGAGCCCCGCGACCAGCAGCGCCACCGGGACCAGGGGCAGCAGGGCTCGCCAGTGCTCGGCGGCGCGGCGGCGGGCGACGAGCACGTGGGCGCCCCAGAGCACCAGCGCGAGCTTGGCCGGCTCCGAGGGCTGCAGCGAGACGCCGGCCAGGACGAACCACTTGCGGGCGCCCGCCACCGACGAGCCCAGGCCCGGGACCAGCACCGCGGCGAGACCCACCAGGCACGCCAGCAGCAGCCACGGGCTCCACGCCCGCCACCGCTCCGGCGCCACCCGCATCGCGCCGGCGAAGGCGATCGCCCCCAGGGCGCAGTAGACGACCTGGTGCTCGAAGACGCCGTACGGGTTCCCCGTCGCCGTCAGGGAGTCGATCGACGACGCCGAGAGCACGATGACCAGCCCGAGCCCGGTCAGCACCGCGGACAGCCCGACGACGAGGTGGAACGACGTCAGCGGCCGGGCGAGCACGCCGCGCACCGCCCGGCGGAGGGCGAGCAGCCGGCGGCCCACCGCGCCGACGCTCTCGGAGGTGACACTCACCCGATCAGGCTGGCACCGGCCCGGTCCCGTCCCCGGCCGTCGCGGGCTGCGCGTCCCGGCCGCTTGCGGGCTCCCGAGGGCGCTACCGGACCTTCCGGGCACGGCCCGCAGGCCCGTGACCAGCGCGGACGGTTAAGGGAGGGCAAATCCACGCTCACGGCCCCGACACCGCGCCCCGCCGAGCCTGGCCCGGTGACGGACCGCGTCGGGACATCCGCGGCCGCGGCGCGCGGCCAGGAGCTCGTCCTGCTCGTGGCGGCCGCCGCGATCACCACGGCGGCCCTGGCCGAGGTGGAGCTCGACCAGCAGCACGCCCTCACCGCCGTGCTCGGCTACCTCGGCCTGGCCTACCTCGTGGCGCTCGGGTGCGCCCACCTGGCGGTCCGCCGCTGGGCGTCCCACGCCGACCCCCTGCTGCTGCCGTGCGCGGCGCTGCTGACCGGGCTCGGGCTGGTGATGATCCACCGGCTCGACCTGGCGGCGGCCGCGGCCGCCGCCGCGCATGGCGACCCCGCCCCGGCGCCGGACGCGGTCCGCCAGCTGGCGTGGGTCGCGGGCTCCGTGGTGCTGCTGGTGGTCGTGGTGTGGCGCCTGCGGGAGCACCGGGTGCTGGCCCGCTACGGCTACCTGACGGGGCTGGCCGGGCTCGTGCTACTCGTGCTGCCGGGCCTGCTGCCGGCGAGCATCTCGGAGGTCAACGGGGCGAAGCTGTGGATCCGCGTGGGCCCGGTGTCGTTGCAACCCGGGGAGTTCGCCAAGCTCGCGGTGATCGTCTTCGCGGCCGCCCTGCTGGTCGAGAAGCGTGAGCTGTTCACCACGGTGGGACGGCGCGTCGCCCACATGGAGCTGCCGCGGCCCCGGGACCTCGCGCCGTTGCTGATCGCCTGGCTGACCGCGGTCGGCGTGCTCGCCCTCGAGAAGGAGCTCGGCGCCTCGCTGCTGTTCTTCGGGGTCGTCCTGGCGATGATCTACGTCGCGACCGGGCGGGTCTCGTGGGTCCTGCTCGGGCTCGGGTTCTTCGCCGTCAGCAGCGTCGTGGCCTACCACCTGTTCGCCCACGTCCAGGTGCGGGTCCACGTGTGGAGCGACCCGTTCGCGGACTTCGCGGACACCGGCTACCAGCTCTCGCAGGGCCTGTTCGGGCTGGCGACGGGCGGGCTGGGCGGGAGCGGCCTGGGCGCCGGCAGGCCGGACCTCGTGCCGCTTGCCGACACCGACTTCATCGTCGCCGGTCTCGGCGAGGAGCTCGGGCTGCTGGGCCTGGGCGCGGTGCTCGTGGTGTACCTGCTGCTGATCAGCCGCGGCCTGCGCGCCGCGCTGGCCGCCCGCGACCCGTTCACCACCCTGCTCGCCGCCGGGCTGTCCTGCTCGCTTGCCCTGCAGGTGTTCATCGTCGTCGGTGGGGTCACCGACCTCATCCCCGAGACCGGGCTGACCGCTCCCTTCCTGTCCTACGGCGGGTCGTCGCTGCTGGCCAACTACATCCTGGTCGCGCTCCTGCTGCGCATCTCCCACGCGACGCGGCGCCCGCCCGAGCCGCGGCCGGCCCGCCCGGCCGTCCCCCTCGCCCGCGCGGCCACGCAGGTGGGGCTCCACCCGGTCTAGCAGCCGCACGACTCGCGGACGACCAGCCGCGGGGCGAGCCGGCGCGTCGTCGGCGGCGCCTCCGGCTCGGCGATCCGCGCGAGCAGCAGCCGCACCGCCGTCGCGGCGATCTCGTCGAACGGCTGGGCCACGACCGTCAGCCGCGGGGAGAACAGGTCGGCCCAGGCGAAGTCGTCGAACGCGGCGAGGGCGACGTCGCAGGGCACCACCAGCCCGGCGTCGCGCAGCGCCTGCATGACGCCGATGGTCATGCTGTTGTTGCCGACGACGATCGCGGTCGGCGGGTCGTCGAGCGCGAGCAGGCGGTGCGCGGCCCGGCGGGCGGGCAGGGTGGCCGACTCGCCGCCCACCTCGAGGGCCGGGTCGACGGGCAGCCCGCGGGCACGCAGGGCGTCGCGGTGCCCGTCGCGGCGCTCGCCGGTGGTGGCGAGCCCGTCGAGCCCGGCGACCAGCCCGATCCGCGTGTGCCCGTGGTCGGCCAGGTGCCCGGTCAGCGCCGCCGTGGCCTCCCGGTTCTCCGAGCCCACCTGGTCGTGGCCGGCGTCGATGAGCCGGTCGAGGAGCACCGTGGGCACGCCGTGCTGCGCGAGGTAGGCGAGGGCGGCCTGAGGGCGGGCGGAGGGGGCGAGCACGACGCCGTCGACGCGGTGGTGGTGCAGCCGGGTGACGACGGTCAGCTCGTAGTCCGGGTCCTCGTGCGGGTCGACCAGCAGCAGCGTGTAGCCCGCCGCGGCGGCCGCCGACTCCGCGGCGGAGAGCAGCTCGCCGAAGTACGGGTTGGAGATCGCGGAGAGGACCAGGCCCATCGTCGTGGTGCGCGCGGTCGCGAGGGAGCGGGCGACGGTGTTCGGGGTGTAGTGCGTCGCCGCGATCGCGGAGAGCACCAGCTCACGGGTGCGGGCCCGCACCGGGCGCGTGCCGTTGAGGACGTGCGAGACCGTCGCGGTGGAGACACCGGCGACGCGCGCGACATCGGCCATCGTGACCATGTGCGGCCTCCGTCCTCCGGCGGCTCCGCATCGGCGATCGGCCGCCCCTCCGGGCAAGTTGTACCCGGTGCGCGGTCCGTGCGCTCGCAGGTTCATCTGACGCGGTTAAGCGCTTGCTTCTCACGGAGCGGAGCTTTACGGTCACGCCACCGTCAGTGGCGCAGGTCACGGTCGCGGCGGCGCGGGATCCGGGCACGGAGCGGCGACACGGGGCGGGGAGGCGCGATGCGCGGCGCGGCGCGGCGGCGGTGGCAGCGACGGGGCCGGGCCCCGGCGGTCCTCGGGGCGGTCCTCGCGAGCCTGGCCCTGCTGGCCGGCTGCTCGGGTGCCGGCGCGCTCGGCTCGGCCGAGGGCGTCGAGACCGTCACCGTGGCGATCGTGTCCAACCCGCAGATGGAGGACGCGATCTCGCTCGCGCCCGAGTTCGAGAGGGAGAACCCGGGCATCCGGCTGCGGTTCGTCTCGCTCTCGGAGAACGAGGCCCGCGCCAAGATCACGGCGTCGGTGGCCACCGGCGGCGGCGAGTTCGACGTCGTCATGGTCTCGAACTACGAGACCCCGCAGTGGGCGCAGAACGGGTGGCTCACCAACCTCGAGCCCTACATGGCCGGGACGCCGGGCTACGACCGCGCCGACTTCATCCCGACGGTGCGCGACTCGTTGTCGTTCCAGGGCGCCATGTACTCGGTGCCGTTCTACGGCGAGTCGTCGTTCCTCATGTACCGCAAGGACCTCTTCGAGCAGGCCGGCATCCAGATGCCCGCCCAGCCGACGTGGCCGCAGATCGCCGAGTTCGCGGCGCGCCTCGACCAGGGCGAGGGCCGCCAGCGCGGCATCTGCCTGCGCGGCAAGCCGGGCTGGGGCGAGGTGATGGCCCCGCTCGACACCGTCATCAACACCTTCGGCGGCCGCTGGTACGACCCGCAGTGGCGGGCCCAGCTCACCTCGCCCGAGGTGCGCAACGCCGTCCAGTTCTACGTCGACCTCGTCCGCCAGCACGGCCAGCCCGGCGCCTCGCAGTCCGGCTTCTCCGAGTGCGCGACGCAGTTCGGCCAGGGCCAGGTGGCCATGTGGTACGACGCGACGTCGGCCGCGGGCACCGTCGAGGACCCGACGGAGTCGACGGTCGCCGGCCGCATCGGCTACGCGCCGGCGCCCGTCGTCGCCACCCCGTCGTCCGGCTGGCTGTACACCTGGTCGCTCGGCATCCCCCAGACCTCCCCGCGCAAGGACGCCGCGTGGCGGTTCATGTCCTGGATGACGAGCAAGCAGTACATCCAGCGCGCCGGCAACGACCCCGGCATCGGGTGGACGTCGGTGCCGCCGGGGTCGCGCCAGTCGACCTACCAGATCCCGCAGTACCAGCAGGTGGCGAACGCGTACGCGCCGCTGATCCTTCAGGGGCTGCAGCGGGCCAACCAGGAGCAGCCGACGGTGCAGCCGGTGCCGTACCAGGGCGTGCAGTTCGTCCGCATCCCCGAGTTCCAGGACCTGGGCACCCGCGTCAGCCAGCAGATCAGCGCGGCCATCGCCGGGCAGATCACGGTCGACGAGGCCCTGGAGCAGTCGCAGAACTACGCGGAGACGGTGGGGGAGAGCTACCAGCGATGACCACCAGCGACACGAAGCAGTCAGCTCAGCACGCCGATAGGGGAGCTGGCGCATGACGACGACGACGGAACGTCCCACCGCCGCACCGGAGAACACCGGCGGCGCAGCGATGATCGACCGGGCGGAGGGGTGGCGGCGCCGCGGCCCGCTGCTCCCGGCGCTGGTCTTCACGATCATCGTCACGCAGATCCCGTTCATCCTGACGCTCTACTACTCGCTGCAGTCCTGGAACCTGGTCCGGCCCGGGTCGCAGGAGTTCGTCTGGTTCTCGAACTACGGCGACGTCTTCACCGACAGCCAGTTCCGGACGGTCGCGCTCAACACCGTGATCATGACGCTCGGCTCGGTACTGATCGCCGTGGTGCTCGGCCTGCTGCTGGCGCTGCTGCTCAACCGGCAGTTCGTCGGGCGCGGCGTGGTGCGCACGCTGCTCATCACGCCGTTCCTCATCACGCCGGTCGCGGCGGCGCTGTTGTGGAAGACGGTGCTGCTCGACCCGACGCTGGGTCTGATCAACTTCGTGCTGACGCCGTTCGGCGGGTCGGGCACGGAGTGGATCAGCCAGTACCCGCTGGCCTCGGTGATGGCCGCGCTGATCTGGCAGTGGACGCCGTTCATGATGCTGCTGCTGCTCGCGGGCCTGCAGAGCATGCCGACCGACCAGCTGGAGGCGGCCCGGGTCGACGGGGCGAGCGCCTGGTCGACGTTCCGGGAGCTGACGCTGCCGCACCTGCGCCGGTTCATCGAGCTGGGCGTCGTGCTCGGCACGATCTACCTGGTCAACATCTTCGACCAGGTCTACATGATGACCCAGGGCGGACCGGGCGTGGCCAGCGCGAACCTGCCGTTCTACATCTACCAGCGGGCGTTCCTGGGCTTCGACATCGGGCAGTCGGCGGCGATGGGCGTGGTCGTCGTGATCCTGACGCTGATCGCGGCGAACTTCGCCCTGCGCCTGATCTTCAAGTCGTTCAGTGGAGAGCAGGAGGCGGCCTGATGGCGGTCACGACGGACACCGAGGAACGGGCGCCGGAGACCGCCGGGGGCGCGACCGAGCCGCGTCGCCAGAAGCGCAGCGCCGCCAACGTCTGGCTGGGCGTCATCGCCTGGATCGTGGGGATCGCGTTCTTCTTCCCGGTCTTCTGGATGGTGCTGACCTCGTTCAAGCAGGAGACCGACGCCTACACCACGACGCCGAAGATCATCTTCGAGCCGACGCTGGAGCAGTACGAGGGCGTCTTCTCCGCCGGCGTCGGGCCGTACCTGGTCAACTCCGTGATCGCCACGGTGTTCTCCACCCTGTTCGTGCTGCTGCTGGGGATCCCGGCCGCGTTCGCGGTCTCGCTGCGCCCGGTGAAGAAGACGCAGGACGTCCTGTTCTTCTTCATCTCCACCAAGATGCTGCCGGTCGTCGCGGTCATCGTGCCGATCTACGTCGTGGTCAACCAGATCGGCATGCTCGACAACATCTGGACCCTGGTCATCCTCTACACCGGGATGAACCTGCCGATCGCGGTGTGGATGATGCGGTCGTTCTTCCTGGAGGTCCCCGGCGAGCTGCTCGAGCAGGCGAGCATCGACGGCGCCCCGCTGTGGCGCACGCTGCGCGAGATCGTGCTGCCGATCATCTCGCCGGGCATCTTCGCCACGGCGCTGATCTGCGTGATCTTCGCGTGGAACGAGTTCTTCTTCGCGGTCAACCTGACCGCGGCCAACGCCGGCACCATGCCGGTCTTCCTGGTCGGGTTCATCACCTCGGAGGGCCTCTACTGGGCCCAGCTCTCCGCGGCGGCGACCCTGGCCGCGCTGCCGGTGATCATCGCCGGGTGGGTGGCGCAGAACAAACTGGTGCAGGGCCTGTCGTTCGGCGCGGTCAAGTAGGCAAGGGGAGTCGCAGAGATGGCTGAAGTGGTGTTCGACAAGGCCTCGCGCATCTACACCCCCGGTGCGAAGCCGGCCGTCGACAGCCTGGACCTGACCATCGCCGACGGCGACCTCGTCGTGCTCGTCGGCCCGTCGGGCTCGGGGAAGTCGACGGCGCTGCGGATGCTGGCCGGGCTGGAGCCGATCGACGCGGGCTCGGTGCGCATCGACGGGCGCGACGTCGTCGACGTCCCGTCGAAGGACCGCGACATCGCGATGGTGTTCCAAAACTACGCGCTCTACCCGTCGAAGACGGTCGCGGAGAACATGGCCTTCCCGCTGAAGATGCGCGGGATGGAGAAGGAGGAGCGGGGCCGGCGCGTCCGCCAGGCCGCCGACATGCTCGGGCTCACCGAGTACCTCGACCGCAAGCCCAAGGCGCTCTCCGGCGGCCAGCGCCAGCGCGTCGCGATGGGGCGGGCGATCGTCCGCGAGCCCCAGGTGTTCCTCATGGACGAGCCGCTGTCCAACCTCGACGCCAAGATGCGCGTGCAGACCCGCGCGCAGATCGCCGAGATGCAGAACCGCCTCGAGGTGTCGACGGTCTACGTCACCCACGACCAGGTCGAGGCGATGACGATGGGCGACAAGGTCGCGGTGCTCGCCGACGGCCAGCTCCAGCAGTACGCGACGCCGCCGGAGCTCTACGACCGCCCGATCAACTCCTTCGTCGCCGGCTTCATCGGCTCGCCGGCGATGAACCTGCTGGAGCTGCCCCGCTCGGCCAGCGGGGTCACGCTCGGCGGGGTCGAGATCCCGCTGCCCCGCGACGTCTCGGACGCCGCGGGCTCGCGGGACCGGCTGACCGTGGGCATCCGCCCCGAGGACTGGGTGCTCGAGAGCACCGACGCGGACGCCGGCTCGGTGGTCAAGGCCGTCGTGGACGTCGTCGAGGAGCTCGGCAGCGAGTCCTACCTCTACGCCCACCTCGCCGACGACACGTCGACCTCGATCGTCGTGCGTGGCCCGGGCCGGGTGCAGGTGCGCTTCGGCGACCCGATCGCCGTGCGCCCGAACCCGGACGCGCTGCACGTCTTCGACGTCGAGACGGGCCGGCGGCTGCCCTAGACGTACTCGGGCAGGTCGATGGCGGTGGCCGCCGACGCCACCCAGTGCGCATCGAAGCCCTCGACGGCCTCCTGCGCGCCGGTGAGCTCGCGGGTCCGCTCGGCGTTGACCAGTGCCAACTGCTGGTTGGCGTCGACGAACGAGCGCATCCGCGCCTCGTAGGCCGCGAACGCGGCGGCGTGGTCGCCGGCGGCGCGGTCGAGCTCGCCGGCGAGCACGTAGGCGCCGACCATCGCGAGGCTCGTGCCCTGACCGGAGACGGCCGTGGCGCAGTAGGCGGCGTCGCCGACCAGCGCGACCCGTCCGCGGGACCACGACGTCATCCGGATCTGCGTCATGGGCGTCAGGTAGAAGTCGTCGGCGCCGGCCATGCCCGCGAGGATCTCGGGGATGCACCAGCCGCCGCCGGCGAACGCCTCGGTGACCAGGCGGCGCTGCCCGGCGAGGTCGCGGTGGTGGTACGTGACGGGGCGGCCGGGCGGGTCCGCCCAGCCCATCACTGCCCGGACCTCGGCGTTCTGCCGCGCGGTGTACAGCCCGACCATCGCGTCCGGCCGCTGGAGGAACACCTGCCAGCGGTCGAGGCCGAAGGTGTTGGGCAGGGTGAACACGGCGATGTGCTGGCCCAGCGGGTAGAGCCGGCCGGCCCCGTCGCCGTCCTCGTCCGGGCCGAACGCGAGGCGCCGCACCCCGGAGAACTGGCCGTCGGCACCGACGACGAGGTCGACGTCGCGGCGGGCGCCGCTCGCGAGCTCGACGCGGACCCGCTCGCCGGTGTCGTCGAGCGCGACGACCCGGTCGCCGTAGAGGTGCTCGACGTCCTCGGTCGCGCGTCCGAGGACGTCGACGAGGTCGTCGCGCAGGATCTCCACGTCCGGGCCGTCGACCGGGCCGCCGGTGAGCGTCAGGTCGGTGGTGCTCATCAGCTCGGTGCCGTCCTCGTCGACGACGGACATGCCCCGCATGTCGGTGCGCGCGGCGCGCAGCTCGTCGGCGATGCCCATGCGTTCGGCGACCGTGAGCGCCGGCCCGCGGACATCGACCGCCTGGCCGCCGCGTCGCGGGGCCGGCGCGGCCTCCACGACCACGGGGACGAACCCGTGCCGGCGCAGCCAGTACGCGGTCGTCGCCCCCGCCACCCCGCCGCCGGACACCAGGACCTCGGTCATCGTCTCTCCTCGCCCTGTCTCGATACGGTGTACGAGCAGGAACGGTGCCGGTCAGGGCGACGCGGGGAGGGAGCTGTGCCGGGACAGTCAGCACAGGGCGAGCTGCCGTCGGACCGCGTGGTCGCCGCGCTGCGCGCGCGCATCGTCGACGGCGGGCTCGCGCCGGGCGACCGGGTGCCCTCGACGCGCGCCCTGGCCGTCGAGCACGGGGTGGCGCTGTCGACCGCGGCCCGGGCGCTGACGCTGCTGCGCGACGCCGGCTGGGTGCGCACCGTCCCGCGGGTCGGGTCGGTCGTCGCCGACCCCCGGGGCGGCGAGCCGGTGCGGCCCCGGCGGGGCGGCACGCCGACGCGCGAGGACGTCGCGGCCGTCGCGGTCGAGCTCGCCGATGTCGACGGGCTCGTGACGCTGTCGATGCGGCGGGTCGCGGCGGCGTTCGGGGTGCCGACCATGTCGCTGTACCGGATCGTGCGCGGCAAGGACGACCTCGTCGTCGGGATGATCGACACCGTGTTCGCGTCGGCTGCGCTGCCGGCGGGCACCGGCCCCGCGCGGGCGCGGCTCGAGGCGCTCGCGCGGCGCCAGTGGCGCCTGCACCGGCGCCACCCGTGGCTCGCCCGCGCCCTGTCGCTGAGCCGACCCCAGGCCTCGCCCGCGTTGCTGCGGTTCGCCGAGGCGGAGCTCGCGGCGCTGGAGGCCGTCGTCGACGACCCGATCACCCGCTTCGACCTGCACATCGCGATCACGAGCTTCGTGCGCGGCATGGCGGTCGAGCTCGCCGCCGAGCTCGACGCGGAGGCCGACACCGGGATCGACGCCGACACCTGGGCCGGCCAGGACACGACGCTGCACGAGCACCTCCGCCGCCACGGCGGGCCCGCGCTGCGCCGTGTCGGCGACTACCCCTTCGACCTGCAGCGCATCTTCGACACGGGGCTGCGCGCGCTGCTCGACGGCGTCACCATCTCCTCGTGATCCGCAACGTGGTGGTGGGCCGGGTGCGCGCGGGCGTCCCGGCCGAGCAGGTGGAGGCGGCGATCCAGGCCCTGCGCGACCTGACCGTCGAGGGCGTCGCGTTCCGCCTCGTCGGCGGGCAGGACCGCGGCCTGCGCGACGGCAACGCGCACTTCGCGCTGACCGCCGACTTCGTCGACGACGAGGCCTACCGGGTCTACGACGCCGATCCGGAGCACAACCGCATCCGCCGCGAGCTCTTCGCCCCGATCTCGGAGTCGATCGAACGCATCCAGTTCGCCCTGCCCGACTGAGGTGATGTCAGCGGTGCGGCCCCGCTGACGTCCAGTGTCCGTAGCGCCACTCCGTCGCGTCGGGAAATCGGTCGCCCGCGCGACGTGTCGGCCCTAGCGTGCCCGCCGTGCTCCTGGTCCAGCTCCACCTCTGACGAGCCCGTGACGGCGCCGCCGGACCCCGTCCGGCGGTGCTGACCGCTGCCCTCGTCCACCCCGCTCACGGAGCACCCCCATGGCCCACGTCCTCGTGGTCGGCGCCGGCGCGCACGGCCACACCCGCCCCCACCTGCCCGTCGTCGCGGAGCTCGTCGCCCGCGGCCACCGGGTCACCTACGCGATCCCGGCCCCCTTCGCCGCGATGGTCGCGGCGACCGGCGCGACGCCGCTGGTCCACACGTCCGTCCTGCCCGACCAGGACCGCGGCGAGCAGTGGCCGACCGACCCCGTCGCGGGCACCGCGCTCTTCGTCGACGAGGCGCAGCACGCGCTGCCGCAGATCGCCGACGCGCTGGCCGGCGACGTCCCCGACGTCGCGCTGCACGACATCGGCGGCTACCCGGCGATCGTCCTGGCCCGGCGCTGGGGCATCCCGGTCGTCCAGCTCTCGCCCGCGCTCGTGGCCTGGGACGGTTACGAGACCGACCTCGCCGACGACCTCGCCTTCCGCGACACCCCGGGCTACCGGGCCTACCTCGACCGCTTCGCGTCCTGGTTGCGAGGGTTCGGGATCGACGACGACCCCGAGCGGTTCGTCGGACGGCCGCGACGCTCGATCGTCGAGATCCCGCGGGTGCTGCAGCCCTGCGCGGGCCGCGTCGACCCGGACGTCTACACGTTCGTCGGGCCCGACCTGGCCCGGCGGGCGGCCGAGGAGGACTGGCCCGCGCCGGAGCGGCCGCTGGTCCTCGTGTCGTTCGGCTCCGCGTACCACGACCACCCCGCCCTCTTCCGCGCCTGCGCGGACGCGTTCGCGCCGCTGGGGTGGGAGGTCGTGCTGGCCGTGGGCCCGCACGTGGATCCCGCGGCGCTGGGGGAGCTGCCGGCGCACGTCACCGCCCACCGGTGGGTGCCGCAGCTCGGGGTGCTCGGCCGGGCGAGCGCGTTCGTCACCCACGCCGGGATGGGCGGCTGCGCCGAGGGGCTCTGGCACGGCGTCCCGATGATCGCGATCCCGCAGGCGGTCGACCAGTTCGGCAACGCCGCGATGCTCGAGGCCGCGGGGGTGGCCCGGGCGGTCTCTGCCGAGGACGCGACGCCGGAGGTGCTGCGCGAGGCGCTGCTGGCGGTGACGTCGTCGGCGGAGGTCGGTCACCGCCTGGCGGAGGAACGGGCGGTCCTGCGGAACGCGGGCGGTGCGTCCGCGGCCGCCGACCTGGTCGAGGCGGAGCTCCGGCGGTGAGACCCGCTACGGCACCTGGACGACGGCGAGGTGGTTGCCGTCGGGGTCGCGCATCATGAACAGCGTCGGGGCGCCCGGGCCCTCCATCACGTCGTCGACGTCGACGCCGGCCTCGCGCAGGCGCGCGTGCTCGGCCCGCACGTCGGGCGTCTCGACGCCGATGCCCCCGCCGCCCGGCTGCCCGCCCATCGGCGGGTTGAGCGCGAGCCGGGCCGTCGAGCCCGGCGGGGCGACCTCGACCCAGCGGTTCTCGCCGTTCTCCCCGAATCGGGTGTCGCCCCGCAGCTCCCACCCGAGCTTGTCGGTGTAGAAGGCGATGGCGGCGTCCTGGTCGGCCACGCTGAACATGGCGACGCCGAGGTTCGTGACGGTGGTGGCGGTGGACGCGGTCATCGGGACTCCTCCGGAGGACGGACAGAACCCGACGTAGCGTAGTGGGATCAGGTGATCCTTCGCCAGGACTACGTCGGGTGTCCGTCCGGCTCCGTCGCGCTACGCCACGCCCTCCGGGGAGGCGCCGGTGACCTGGACGCCGTCGGCGGTGATCTTCTCGATCTCGGCGAGGTCGTCGCTGCTCAGTCGCACGTCGACCGCGGCGAGCGAGCGCTCGATGTTCTTGTCCGAGCGGGCGCCGACGATCGCGACGTCGATGCCGTCCTGGGCGAGCACCCACGCGATGGCGAGCTGCGAGACCTCGCAGCCCTTGTCGGCAGCGAACTCCTCGAGCCGCTCGACGACCGCGAGGTTCTGCCGGAACTTCTCGCCCCGGAACGCCGACGCCTGCGAGCGCCAGTCGGAGTCCTCGAACGTCGTGTTCTCGTCCATCGTCCCGGTGAGCAGGCCCGAGCCCAGCGGGCTGTAGACGAGCGTGCCGATGTCGTGCTGGCGCACGTAGGGCAGCACGCCGTCCTCGATGTGGCGGCGGAACAGGTGGTACGGCGGCTGGAGGGTCTCCACCGGACGTCGACGGTCGAACGCCGCCATCTGGTCCTGGTCGAAGTTCGACACCCCGACATGGCGGATCTTGCCCTCGTCGACGAGCTCCTGCAGGTAGCCCGCGGTGTCCTCGAACGGCGTCTGCTCGTCGGGCCAGTGGATCTGGTAGAGGTCGATGTGGTCGATCTTCATCGCCGTGAGCGACGACTCGACCCCCGAGCGCAGGTACTCGCGCCGGGAGTCGCGCGGCCGGTCGGTGCCGGGGTTGATGCCGCCCTTGGTGGCGATCACGACGGAGTCGCGGTCGCGGTCGAGCTCGGAACGCAGCGCGTTGGCCAGCACCTCCTCGGACTGCCCGAACCCGTACGCCTGGGCGGTGTCGAAGAAGTTCACACCCAGGTCCAGCGCGTGGCGGATGGCCCTCTGCGCCTGGTCGGCGTCGTACGAACCCCACTCGCCCGAGACCTGCCAGGTGCCGAACGCGATCCGCGACACCTGCAGCTCGGTCTTGCCCAGCCTCGTCATCTCCATGCGGGCCGCGTACCCGCGGTCCGGGGCGGTCGAACTAGCCCGAGATGTAGGCCTCCAGCTGGTCGCGGTGCTCCTCGAGCTGGTCGATCCGGCTCTTGACGACGTCGCCGATGCTGACGATCCCCGTCAGCTTCCCGTCGCCGTCCACCACGGGGACATGCCGGATGCGCCGCTCGGTCATGGTCCGGCTGAGCGCCTGGACGTCCTCGTGCGCGCGGCAGGTGGCGACGACCGTCGTCATGATGTCCGCGACCGGTGCGGCGAGGAGGTCGGCGCCGCGCTCGTGGAGGTGCCGCACCACGTCGCGCTCGGAGACGATGCCGGCCAGCCGGTCGCCCTCGCAGACGACGGCGGCCCCGACGTTGCGCTCGGCCAGCACCGCCAGCAGGTCGGTGATCGGGGCCTCGGGAGGGACCGTCAGCACCGAGGTCCCCTTGCGAGCGAGCACGTCCGCGATGCGCATGGCCGTTCCCTTCGTCGGGTTCACAGCTGCGACGAATATGGCAGGGACCGTCCGGGTTCGACCAGACCCGCAGGGTCACCGTCGGCCCACGAACGGGCCCAGGATCAGCAGCGGGACGGCGAGCGCGGCGAGGAGCACCGGCAGGGAGACGGCCACCGAGCCGGCGCCGACCACGGCCAGGACGCCGAGCGCGACGGCCTCGGCGCCGAGCCCCGACACCGAGGTCACCGTGGCGCGGGCCTCGCCGTCGACGGCATCCTGCACCCGGGTCTCGACCACCACGAGCACCAGCTGGAGCACGCCCCAGCCGAGCGCGATCGCGGCGAAGCCGGGTCCGAGCGGCAGCAGGGCCCCGGCGCCCACCGCGACCGCCGCGCCCGCGAGGAGACCGCCGACCACCGCGCCGCGGGCCCGGGCGACCCGGCCGGCGAGCGCCACGCACGCCGTCTCCGCGACGCCCACCCCGGCCAGCACGAGAGCGGTCGTCGCGGGCGCGGCTCCCCGGTCGGCGGCGAGCAGGGGGAGGTACTCGTCGAACGCCATGAGCCCGGTGAGCAGGGCGGTGACCAGGACCGCACGCCGCAGCAGGGCGGTGCGGGACACCTCGGCGAGGCCGTCCTGCAGGGTGGTCCACCAGTCCGTGAGGGTGTCGCGGACCGACGACCGCGGGGGTCGGGGGCGCGGCTCCTCCGGCAGCGTCAGCGCCAGCGCGGCGCCGGCGAGGCAGGCGCCGGTGCCGACGAGCCCGGGCAGCACGTAGCCCCCGGCCTCGACGAGCGGGGCGGCGAGCAGCGTCGCGACGAGCGTGGAGGCGAGGTAGCCGGACCGGGCGCGACCCATGAGCGTCGCGTACCGGTCGGTGGCGTCCCGGGCGGCCAGGGCGTCGTAGACGAGGGCCTCGAGCGTGCCCGAGCCGAGGGCGATGCCGATGCCCCACACCACGAACCCGACCGCGAAGGCCGGCGCCGACGGGGCCAGCACCCAGAGCGCGAAGGCGGCGCCCGACAGGACGCCCGACAGCGCGAGCATCCGGCGCCGCGACGTCACGTCCGCCCAGGCGCCGGAGGGCACCTCGAGGACGAGCGTCGTCACCGACCAGAGGGCGAACAGCGCCGAGATCGCGGCGTCGGAGAGGCCGTGGTCGGCGAAGAGCAGGGCGTAGAGCGGGTAGAGCGGCACGCATTGGCCGAGCGCCTCGACGGCGACGACCCGGGTACCGAACCCGCGCGGGACCCGAGGATCAGGCGATCAATGTCGACGGAACGCGTTCTGCACGTGCTCAGCCTAGGTGAGCAGTTGCGGCCCTTATAGGGTCGTTTTCTACTCACGTGGGAGGGCCATGAGCGAGCACTCGACCCCGACCGGCGGCAGCACCTACATCGAGCGGGCGTACGGGCTGCACGGCCCCGACGACGCGCGGGCGCTCTACGACGAGTGGGCGAAGGACTACGACCACGACCTCGCCGACGCCAGCCAGGGCTACGTCGCCCCCGGTCTCGCCGCCGACACCGTGGTGCGGGAGGCGGGGCCCGACGTCACCGTGCTGGACGCGGGCTGCGGGACTGGCCTGGTCGGCGCGGAGCTCGCGCGCCGCGGCGTGCGGGTGATCGACGGCGTCGACGTCTCGCCCGGCATGCTCGAGCAGGCCCGGGCCACCGGCGCCTACCGCTCCCTGGAGCCGGTCGACCTCACCCGGGCGCTGCCGATGGACGGCGACGCCTACGACGTCGTCGTCTGCGTCGGCACGCTGACCCACGGACACGTCGGGCCGGCGGCGCTCGCGGAGTTCGTGCGCGTCACCCGTCCCGAGGGCTGGGTCGTCGCCACGGTGCTGGACGACGTCTGGGAGTCCGGCGGGTTCCGCGCCGAGGTCGACCGTCTCGTCGACGCGGGTGCGGCCCAGCTCGTCTCGGCCGACCTCACGCCCTACCGCGCCGGCGTCGGGGTGGAGGCGCGGATGCTGGTGCTCACGGCCCGCTGACAGATAGAACGGGGGGCATGACCGACGACGCCCCCGAGATCCTCTGGCGACCCGACGAGACGACGGTGCAGCAGGCGCGGATCACCGCGTTCGCGGAGCGGGCGGCGCGCGAGCACGGCGTCACCGTGGACACCTACGAGCAGTTGTGGCGCTGGTCGACCGAGGACCTGCCGGCCTTCTGGGGCACCATCGTCGACCACCTCGGGGTGCGCTTCCACGAGCAGCCCCGCGAGGTCCTCGGGTCGGCGGAGATGCCGGGCGCGAGCTGGTTCCCGGGCGCGACGCTGAACTACGCCGAGCACGCCCTGTGGCCCCGCGAGGGCGGCGGGGACGACGACGTCGCGATCGTCGCGGTGCGCGAGGACGGCCGGCGGGTGACGCGGACGTTCGGCGAGCTGCGCGCCGACGTCGGGCGCGCGCGGGCGGGGCTCCTCGAGCTCGGCGTCGGCTTCGGCGACCGCGTCGTCGCGCTCGCGCCCAACACCGTCGAGACCCTCGTCGCGTTCCTCGCCGCCGCCTCGCTGGGCGCGATGTGGTCGTCCTGCTCGCCGGACTTCGGGCCGCGCGCAGTGGTCGACCGCTTCGCGCAGATCGAGCCGTCGGTGCTGGTGGTGGTCGACGGCTACCTCTACAACGGCAAGTCCTACGACATCCGGGGCACGGTGGCCGAGCTGCGCGAGCAGCTGCCGACGCTGCGGGCGACCGTCGCCATCGACTACGTCACCGAGGGCGCCTGGGACGGGCAGGACGACGTCGTCGGCTGGGCGGCGTTCACCGACCACGACGGCGCGGAGCCTGCGGTCGACCCGGTGTCGTTCGACCACCCGCTGTGGATCCTCTACTCGTCGGGCACGACGGGCCTGCCCAAGGGCATCGTGCACTCGCATGGCGGCATCGTCGTCGAGCACCTCAAATCGCTGGCCCTGCAGCACGACCTGGGTCCCGAGGACCGTTTCACGTGGTTCACCACCACCGGCTGGATGATGTGGAACCTGCTCATCTCGGGCCTGCTGGTGGGCTCGACGGTGGTCGCGTTCGACGGCAGCCCGGGCCACCCCGACCTCGACGTGCTCTGGAAAATGGCCGCCGACGAGGGCGTGACGGTGTTCGGGACGTCGGCGTCGTTCGTGCAGTCCTGCCTCAAGGCCGGGCTGGTGCCGAAGGACGGGTTCGACCTCTCGGCCGTCCGCAGCATCGGCTCCACCGGGTCGCCGCTCTCGCCCGAGGGCTTCGACTGGATCCGCGACGCCGTCGGTGCCGACATCCAGATCGCCTCGGTCTCCGGCGGCACCGACGTGTGCGCCGCGTTCGTCGGCGTCTCGCCGTGGGTGCCGGTGTGGCGTGGGGAGATCTCCTGCCGGGCGCTGGGGGCCGCGGTCGAGGCGTTCGACCCGCAGGGCGAGCCGGTGGTGGACGAGGTCGGCGAGCTGGTCATCACCCGGCCCATGCCGTCGATGCCGGTGATGCTGTGGAACGACCCCGAGGGCAGCCGCATGCGCGAGTCCTACTTCGAGGACTTCCCCGGCACCTGGCGCCACGGCGACTGGATCCGCATCACCCCGCGCGGCTCGCTGGTGATCCGCGGGCGCAGCGACTCGACGCTCAACCGCGGCGGTGTGCGGATGGGCACCGCGGAGTTCTACGAGGTCGTCGAGTCGTTCGACGAGGTGCTCGACTCGCTGGTCATCGACACCTCGGGCCTCGAGGGCGCCCGCGACGGCGGCGAGCTGCTGTGCTTCCTGGTGCTCGCCGAGGGCGTCACCTTCGAGTCGGTGGAGGGCGACCTCAAGAAGGCCCTGCGCAGCCAGCTCTCCCCGCGCCACGTGCCCGACCGGTTCCTCGTCGTCGACGACATCCCGCGCACGCTCAACGGCAAGAAGTCCGAGGTGCCGGTCAAGCGCATCCTCGCCGGCACCCCGGTGGAGAAGGCCGTCAGCAAGGACGCCCTGCGCAACCCGGAGGCGCTCGAGACGGTGGTGGCGCGGGCACGCGATTGACCGGCTGTCCGGGTCCCCGTGGTGCGGTCCGGCCGGTAGGGCAAGGTCGACGGCGCCGGGGCGACAGCCGCCCGTCGGCGCCACGGGGAGGCCATGGACCGATCATGCGCACGACGGCCGCTCTACATTTTGCTTCTCGTGCTCCTGCTGGCCATCGTGGTGTCGGACTGGCCGACCGGCGTCCTCTCCGACTTCTGGGCCGGCCACGCAATGCTGACGAACATCGTCTCTTCGCTCGTCTTCGTGGTGCTCGGCGCGACTCTCGTGGAGCGCTGGCTCTCTCGTCAGGAGAACCGGCGTGCCGAGATCATCACGGCGACGGCGCTCGGCGCCATGGCCAACGTGCCCTGCGCCTACCAGAACGCCTTGTGGTTCCTGCTCAACGGCCAGGCCGTGCACGTCGACGTCGACTTCCGTGTCACTGACGCCGAGCAAGCCGTCGTGGCCGGCATCCTCGCCTCGCACGGCTTCGACGTCGTCGCGCAGACCGACGTGGCGCGAGGTGGGGCGGTGCCGCCAGAGGATGTCGCACGGCTGGCCGTCCTCCTGCAGGACCGCCAGTGGGTCCTCACCGCCCACGACCTTCTCCTGCGCACCAACCAGACCGCCAGGCTGATCCTCGCACGGTGGGCCCAGCTGATGATCGCCTCGAAGGAGACCACGCGGTCACTCAGGCAGGTCACCGACCTGATCGACGACATTGACGAGATACGGATGTCGATGAACCCGATCAACAAGCACGACCGGCTCGCGACCCACGCCGACCGGGAGCTGTTCGTGCGCCGGTGGCGCGCGGGCTTCGTCAACGCCGCCGTGCTCTATGAGGACTTCGGGCTCACCGTGGGCTGGCAGGACTTCACCCGGTGGTCGCCCGAGCTGACCCAGCCCGAGGACCGGGCGCTGATGGAGGCCCGGGGCCTCGGTCGGCGAGCGCGCAGCGCGACGGGTCGCGTGTACACCACTGACGCTCCCCCGGACCTCACGCTGCCCGCCACGCCGGAGCAGCCCACGGGCTAGGCGCGGACGGGGACGACCTCGGAGAGCGTGACGGTCGCCCCGAGGACGTCTCCGGCGTCGCCGCGCCGCGAGGAGACGAGGACGTCGAAGTCGCGCGGGCGGTCCGGCGCGGGGCACGGCACCTCGAGGCGCGCCGGAGCGGGGAGGTCGCCGCGCAGGGCGCTGCGGATCGCGGCGGCGACCTCGGCGCTACGCGGGTCGCCGGCCTCGTCGCAGAGTGCGAGGTAGGACCACCCGACCCCGCAGCTCGCCGGATCGCCGCCGTTGGCCACGCAGAAGTCGTCCCACGCCCGGTTGACCCAGACGATCGTGCCCGTGGGGTCCAGCAGCGCGGTCTCCACGGGCCGGTGGACGGGCTCGGGGGTCGCTCCGCGGAGGACGGCGCGGGTGTCCCGCACCGCCGCGTCGAGCTCGTCGGCCTCGGACCGCAGCGCCCCACGGACCTCCGGCTCGGACAGGGCCGCCCGGGCGAGCAGCCGGAGCGCCACGCGCTCGACGCGGTCGAGCGAGGCGTCGGCGAGCGCCGCCGCCGCGCGCTCACCGACGGCCAGGCGCGGCACCCGCAGGAGGGCGCGCGCCGTGCCCGCGGGGATCGGGGAGAGGTCGTTGTCGGTGATCACCGGAGTGTCACCGTCCCGGAACGTGGTGGCGTCATCGGCACCTCTGGTCGGGCCGTCGATCGGGTGGTGGCGGGGAATGCGGGACTATTTCCCGCCACGGCGGCACCGGGCAATGCCGTGACGACTCGGTATTCGTCGAATGTGTAGCGATTTCGCGCAGGGGATACTCATCGCTGCTGCTCAGCGGCGGTGCCGGCGCCCTCGTCGACAAACGTTGTCTGCCGAAGAATGGTGGTTCCGCGCCGCCTGCCGATGAATGGGGATTCAGGCGACCTCGGCGAGGTCCGCGGCGTCGGTCAGGGGCGCGTCGGTCTGGTCGCGCACCTCGTCGCCCGTGACGCCGGGGGCGAGCTCGCGCAGCACGAAGCCGCAGGGCGTCACGTCGACGACGGCGAGGTCGGTGATCACCCGGGAGACCACCCCGCGGCCGGTCAGGGGCAGCGAGCAGGACTCGACGAGCTTGGCCGCGCCCTTCTTCGTCACGTGCTCCATGACGACCAGCACCCGGCGGGCGCCGTGGACGAGGTCCATCGCCCCGCCCATGCCCTTGACCATCGCACCCGGGACGGCCCAGTTGGCGATGTCGCCGTTGACCGCGACCTGCATCGCCCCGAGTACGGCGATGTCGACCTTGCCGCCGCGGATCATGCCGAACGAGAGCGCCGAGTCGAAGAACGAGGCGCCCTCGCGGACGGTCACGGTCTCCTTGCCGGCGTTGATGAGGTCGGGGTCGACCTCGTCCTCGGTCGGATAAGGGCCGACGCCGAGCAGACCGTTCTCCGAGTGCAGCAGCACGTCGACGCCGTCGGGCAGGTGGTTGGGGATGAGCGTCGGGAGCCCGATGCCGAGGTTGACGTAGGAGCCGTTGGTCAGCTCCCGCGCGGCGCGGGCGGCCATCTGCTCGCGGGTGAGGCTCACGTGTTCTCCTGCCCAGGAGTCGAACTCAGGGTCCGCTTCTCGATGTGCTTGTTCGCCACCTGCTCGGCGGTCAGCTCGACCACGCGGTGGACGAAGATGCCGGGCAGGTGGACGTCGTCGGGGTCGATCTCGCCGGGCTCGACGAGCTCCTCGACCTCCGCGATCGTCGTGCGCCCGGCCATCGCCGCGAGCGGGTTGAAGTTCCGCGCGGAGCGGTGGAACACGAGGTTGCCGTGCCGGTCGCCCTTCGCCGCGCGGACCAGGCCGAAGTCGCAGACCAGCGAGCGCTCCAGGACGAACGGCTTCCGCTCGCCGTCCACCTCGAACTCGCGCACCTCCTTCGGCGGCGAGGTCACCGCGACCGAACCGTCCGTCGCGTAGCGCCACGGCATGGCGCCGTCGGCGACCCACGTCCCGACCCCGGCAGGGGTGTAGAACGCCGGCACGCCCGAGCCGGCGGCGCGCAGCCGCTCGGCCAGGGTGCCCTGCGGGGTCAGCTCGAGCTCGAGCTCGCCGGCCAGGTACTGGCGGCCGAACTCCTTGTTCTCGCCGATGTAGGACGCGACGACCCGCGCGATGCGGTGCTGCTCGAGCAGCACGCCCAGGCCCCAGCCGTCGGTGCCGCAGTTGTTCGAGGCGACGTGCAGGTCGGTCGCCGAGCCGCGCGACAGCGCGTCGATCAGCACGATCGGCACCCCGGACAGCCCGAACCCGCCGACCGCCAGCGACGCCCCGTCACCGATGTCGGCGACGGCCTCGTCGGCCGACCCCACCGTCTTGTCGATCATGATGATCCCTTCGCGTGCTCGCGCAGCAACGGCGTCACGACCTCGGGCCGCTGGTAGGAGGCCAGGTGCGCCGCGCCGGTGACCGACTCGAGGCGCGCGCCGGGGATGCCGTCGGCGAGCTGCTGCTGGCACTCCGGCGGCGTCGCCGGGTCGTCGACGCCGCTGACGACGAGCGTCGGGGGGCGGATGCCGCCGAGGTCGTCGACCGCGTCCCAGCCGGCGACGGCCTCGCAGCAGGACGCGTAGCCCTCGTCCGGCGTCGAGGCGATCATGTCGCGCATCCGGCGCACGGCGTCGGGCTGCGCGTCGCCGAAGTCGTCGGTGAACCAGCGGGCGACGACGGCGTCGGCGATCGTCCCGACACCGTCGGCGCGGACGGTCGTCGCGCGCTCGCGGAAGGCGTCGCCGTTGGGGAAGCGCGCCGCGGTGCACAGCAGGGCGAGGCTGCTCGCGCGCTCCGGGGCGTGCAGGCCGATCCACTGGGCGATCGCGCCGCCCAGCGAGACGCCGGCGAACGCGGCGCGCTCGACCCCGAGGTCGTCGAGGGTCTCGAGGACGTCGCGGGCGAGGTCCTCGACGGTATACGGCCCGTCCGGGACCGGGGAGCCACCGTGGCCCCGGGTGTCGAGCGAGATCACCCGGAACTCGTCGGCCAGCTCCCGGCGCTGCGGTGCCCACATGTCGACCGTGCTGCCCAGCGAGCAGAGCAGGACCAGCGGCGGCGCGTCGTCGGGACCGTCGGAGACGTGGTGCAGCTTCACGCCCTCACCGTGCCCGGCGACGGCGCCCGGTGAACCCCGGACTTCCGCTCATCAGGACTCGAGCTTCGAGGGGTGCACGGTCAGCGCCGTGACCTCGACCTGCATGTACGGGAACAGCGGCAGGCTCGTCAGCAGCTGGTGGAGCTCGTCGCCCGACTCGACGTCGAAGCGGCTGTAGTTGGCGTACTGCCCGACCACGCGCCACAGCTCGGGCCACTTGCCGGCGCGCTGGATCTCGTGCGCGCGGGCCTTCTCGCGGGCGCGGAGGTCGTCGGCGACGTCCTGCGGCATGTCGTGGGGGAGGCGGACGTCCATGCGGACGAGGAACTGCACGAGGTGCTCCCGTCTAGGTGTCGGTGCGGTAGTGGGCGAGCTTGTCGGGGTCGATGGTGACGCCGAGGCCGGGCGCCTGCCGGGCGGCGGCGCGGCCGTCGGCGATGACCGGGGGCTCGGCGAGGACGTCGTCGGCCATGAGCAGGAAGTTCGTGACCTCGACGGGGTGGCGGGCCAGCGCCCGCTGCCCGCAGGCCAGGGCGGTGGAGGCGACGGTGCCGAGCATGCCGTCGATCTGGTTTCCGACCATCGTGGTGACGCCGAGGCCCTCGCAGAGCCCGACGATCTTCGCCGAGTCGGTGAACCCCGTCCGCGCGACCTTGACGCTGATGGCCTGGGCGTCGCCGTCGAGCAGCGAGCGGGCGACGCCGCCGAGGGTGATCGTCGACTCGTCGCCGACCACCGGGATCGGGCTGGCCGCGACGATCCGTCGGCGACCGAGGACGTCGTCGGCCGGGTTGGGCTCCTCGAGCATGGTGACGTGGTGCTCGGCGAGGCGGCGGGCGGCGATGATCGCGGTGTCGGCGTCCCAGCCGCGGTTGGCGTCGGCGTAGAGCTCCACGGCGTCGCCGAGCTCGCGGCGCAGCTCGCGGACCGCGGCCATGTCGTGGGCCAGGTCGCGCCCGACCTTCACCTTGAACGCCTCGACCCCGTAGGTGTCCCGGAACTCGACGGCGTCGGCGACCATCTCCGCCGGCGTGCCCAGCCCGATCATGTGCGCGGCTGCGACGTCGTCGGCGGCGTGCCCGAGCAGCACGTGCACCGGCTGCCCGCAAGCCTGCCCGACGAGGTCCCAGAGCGCGACGTCGACCGCGCCCTTGACGGCGTTGTTGGCGACGGTGCGGCCCAGGTCGGCGCGGATGCGCTCGCGGGCGAACGGGTCGGCGCCGACGAGCACGGGAGCGAACAGGTCGCGCACGGCGGCGACGATCGAGCTCGCGGTCTCGCCGTAGGTGTAGGGGCGCGGTGGGGCCTCGCCGTGCCCGACCAGGCCGTCGTCGGTGGTGATCCGCACCAGGACGTGGTCGGCGGCGGTGACCCGGCCGCTGGCGAACGCGAACGGCCGGCGGTAGGGCACGGCGAGCGGGATCGCCTCGACCCGGGTGATCTTCACGCGATGTCCTCGTCGATCTCGGAGCGGCACAGGACCCGCAGGGCCCGGGCCAGGGCGGGGGAGGCGTCGTCACGGCGCCAGGCCAGCGCGACGTCGGTGGTCACCGGTCCGGCGTCGACCTCGACGTAGCGCACGCCCGCGACGGCCACGGCGAGCACCGAGGACGGCAGCAGCGCCACCCCGACGCCGGCGGCGACGAGCGCGAGCACGATCGACGTCTGGTCGGCCGAGTGCGTGGCGCGCGGGCTGAACCCGGCGGCCCGGCACGCGCGCGCCGCGGCCTCGCCGACCACCGATCCCGGCGGGGCGTAGACGACGAAGTCCTCGTCGGCGAGGTCCGCGAGCGCGAGCCGGGTGGAGCGAGGGCGTCCTTCGCTGCCCCCGACGGCGTCAGGGAGTCCCTCGCTCCCGAGGGGGTGGGCGTCCGGGACCGCGAGCACGAGCCGCTCGCGGGCCAGCACGTGCGTCGCGATCGCCGGGTCGGCCACGGGCGGGCGCAGGACGGCGAGGTCGATGCGGTGGTCGGCCAGCGCCGCCGCCAGGCCGGGCGTGAGCAGCTCGGTGGTGAACGTCAGCGCCATGCCGGGGAGCTCGGCGGCGAGCCGGCGGACGAGGTCCGGGACGTGCCGGTAGGTCGCGAGCCCCGTCGCGCCGACGCGCAGCTGCCCGAGCGCGCCGGCCGCGACGTGGGCCACCTGGTCGCGGGCCGCGTCCACCGAGGCGAGGATCCGCACGGCCTCGCCGAGCAGGGCCTCGCCGGCCGCGGTGAGGTCGACCCGCCGCGTGGTGCGCTCGAACAGCGGCGCGCCAAGCTGCGCCTCCAGCTGCCGGATGGCCTGGGACAGCGGCGACTGGGCGATGTGCAGCCGCTCGGCCGCCCGCCCGAAGTGCCGCGTCTCGGCCACCGCGACGAAGTAGCGCAGCTGGCGCGTCTCCATCAGCTCTCGGGTTCGAGCACGAAGTCGCGGTCCGAACGCACCTCGTCGCCGTTGCCGGTGGGCTGCGGGTCGAGGGTGAGCTCGGGCTTGTCGGCGGAGGCGACGTCGTTGCCGAGGTAGGGGTCGCCGGTGAAGAACAGCTGGCTGGTCAGGGTGCGGTGCCCGGGCGCGGCGACCAGCAGGTGGATGTGCGCGGGGCGCCACGGGCTCCAGCCGGCGGCCTGGGTCATCTGCCCGGTCGGGCCGTCGAGCGGGATCGTGTAGGGCGCGGGCTTGCGGGTGTGGATCTCGAAGCGGCCCTGGTCGTCGCAGCGCACGACGCCGCGCAGGTTGCCGGCCGGCGGCGTCGCCGCGAAGCCGGAGTACCAGCCCTCGTCGTCGGTGTGCCAGATGTCGACGGTGGCGCCGGCCAGCGGGGTGCCGTCGGTCGAGGTCACCTGCCCGGCCAGGACCATCGGCGTGCCCGGCTCGTCGTCGCGCATCGGCAGCGTCGCCGGTGAGTCCAGCTGCACCTGCCCGTCGAGCCAGAACGGGCCCAGGATCGTGCCGACCGAGCCCTGCTGGGTCGCCGCGGCCACCTTCTCCACCTCGAACTCGAGGTAGACGTCGAGGAACAGCGGCCACTCGCCGGTGTCGGAGACCGCGATCAGCCACTGCTTGAACGCGTCGAACTCCTCGTAGGTGACCTCGTTGTCCCGGATCGCGGCGCGGATGCCCTCGAGCGCGGCCCCGACGACCGTCGCCACCCGCTGCTGGTCGACCCCGCCGGACGCGGTGCCGCGCTGGTTGGAGGCGCCGGAGCGGGCGATCTCGGTGGCGTGCGCACCGGCGGTGACGGCGTCACTGACGGGCTGGTTCTCGGTGGTGGTCATGCGGAGGCCCTCTCGGGGGTGGTGGGAGACGGAGCGGAGCGGAGCTCGACCCGTCGAGTGGCGGCGTCGTGGTCGTGGACCCAGGCGTTGTCGGGCAGGTAGCCCGCGAAGCGCTTGTCGCGCTCGGCGAGCCGCGGGTGGTCGTCGGCGAGGTGCAGCAGCGTCCCGGTGTCCCAGGCGCTGGCGGCGACCGCGCGGGTGCGGGCCCGGCGCTCGCGGGGGTAGGCGGCGAGCGCGGCGGCGGGGTCGCCCGCGGTGAGCAGGCGGGCGAGCACGACGGCGTCCTCGATCGCCTGGTTCGCGCCCTGGCCGTGGTGGGGCAGCATCGCGTGGCAGGCGTCGCCGAGCAGCGCGGTGCGCCCGCGGGTCCAGCGGGTCAGCGGCTCCTGGGCGAGCAGCGGCCAGCGCGCGCTCTGCGGCACCGCGGCGAGCATCTCGCGCACGGCCGGGTGCCAGCCGGCGAAGCCCGCGAGCAGCTCGCCCGCCGGGGCCTCGCGCTGGGCGCCCTCCCAGCGCTCGGGTCCGCAGAGGACGGCGAGGAAGTTGACGGTGTCGTCGTCGCGGCCCAGCGCGTAGTGCAGCAGGTGCGCCCCGGGCCCGGCCCAGAACTGGATGGCGTGCGGGTCGGGCAGGCTCGGCAGCGCGTCGACCGGCACGAGGCCCCGGAAGCCGCTGGTGCCGGAGTAGGTCGGGCCCGTGCCCGGCCCGGCGACGGCGTCGCGGACGATCGACCGGACCCCGTCCGCCCCGACGAGGACGTCGCCGGTGACGGTCCGGCCGTCGTCGAGGGTGATCGACCCGGCCTCGGCGTCAACGGCCGTGACGCCGTGCCCGAGGTGCAGCCGGTCGGCCCCCGCGGCGTCGGCGAACGCGGCGGCGAGCGTCTGCTGCAGGTCGACGCGGTGCACGCCCCAGTAGGGCGCGCCGTAGCGGGCGCGGTAGGCCTCGCCGCCCGGGTGCGCGGCGATCCGGACCCCGGTGCGGCCGTCGCGGTAGATCAGCTCGGTGGGCTGCGTGGACACGGCGTCGAGCGCCTCGCCGACGCCGAGGCGGTACAGGTGCCGCGACCCGTTGGCCGACAGCGCGACGGCGGCCCCGACCTCGCGCAGCTCCTCGGCGCGCTCGTAGAGGTCGACGGTGACGCCCGCGCGGGCCAGCGCGGTGCCCAGCGTCAGGCCCCCGATGCCGGCGCCGACGACGACGACGCGGGTCATGCCGCGCCGACCGCGAGGATCGCCTCGGCGAGCTCGTCGGGCCGGGTGAAGTTGGCCTCGTGGCTGCCGGGGGTCTCGACGACCACCGGGTCGGCCAGCCGCCCGGGGAACCGGTCCCAGCCCCACTCGCCGGGCGGCAGGGCGACGTCGTCGCTCGTGCGGATGTAGGCGGTGGGGACGTCGAGGGCGAAGAACGGCTTCTGGTTCGGCGCCTCGGTGAAGGTCGCGAACGGCTGCGGCGCCATCTGCGCGTGGGTGAGGGCCTGGACCTCCGGCGTCGCGTCCTGGATGAACGCCGAGGACCAGACCTCGAACGGCATCGCGATCGTGTCGTCGACGCTGGCGGCGGCGAGCCCGGAGAACAGCTCGCGGTACGCCGGGGGCACCGCGTCCATGAGCGACTCGCCGTCGTGCGGAACGAAGGCGCTCCAGAAGACGGTGCGGCGCAGCCGGTCGGCGAGCCGCGGGGCCGCGCCGCACGTGACGTAGCCGCCCCAGCTGTGCGCGACCAGGGTGACGTCGCGCAGGTCCTGCTGCTCGACCAGCCCGACGACGGCGTCGACGGTGTCGGTGAGGGTGACCCCGCGCGGGTCGTCGTCGATGCCGAGGCCGGGCAGCGTCGGCGCCAGCACCCGGTGGCCCGCGGCCCGCAGCCGCGTCGCGACCGGCCGCCAGCTCCAGCCGCCGTGCCATGCCCCGGTGACGAGGACGAACGTCTCCATGTCGCTGCCTCCCGCTCGTCGGTGAACGTCGACGGCGAGCGTGACACGAGCCATCCCGGACGAGAAAGAGTCGAATCCAGAACGATCGAGATGTGCTGCATCTGAGTCCGCCGGCGGTTGACCGGTCCGCTGCCGCGGGCCAGTCTTCACCTGAACCCGTCGGTACAGGAAATGGAGACGCCGTGAGCGACGCCGCCCACCGGATCCGCACCACCCACGTCGGGAGCCTCCCCCGGCCGATGGCCCTGCTGGACCTGCTCGCCGCACGACAGCAGGGGCGAGACGTGGACGACGCGACGCTCGTGGCCGCCACCCGGACCGCCGTCGCCGACGTCGTGGCCGCGCAGCGCGAGCACGGGGTCGATGTGGTCACCGACGGCGAGATGGGCAAGCTCGGCTTTCTTCAGCTACGTCACCGAGCGCCTCGGCGGGCTCGAGCGCCGCCACGGCGCCGAGACCGTCTACAGCTTCGCCGCCGAGCAGCAGGCGTTCCCGGAGTACTACGAGCGCTACTTCGCCGAGGCGATGATGGGCGGCACCGTGGGCACCATCGAGCCCGTCGTGTGCACCGGGCCGCTGGTCTACCGGGGGCAGGAGGCGCTGCGGCGGGACCTGGAGAACCTCGCGGCGGCGGTCGGGGACGACCGCGCGGACGCCTTCGTCCCGTCGATCGCGCCCAGCGGCGTCGGCGTCAACGAGTACTACGCCTCCGAGGAGGAGTACTTCTTCGCGGTCGCCGACGCGATGAACACCGAGTACCGCGCGATCGTCGACGCCGGGTTCCTGTTGCAGGTCGACGACCCGTTCCTCACCGAGATCTACAGCTTCCACCAGTACGACGCGTCGACCCGGGAGCGCCGCGGCCGGATGTACGTCGAGGCGATCAACCACGCCCTGCGCGGCATCCCGGCGGAGAAGGTCCGGTTCCACACCTGCTACTCGATCAACGAGGGGCCGCGTGTCTTCGACGTCCCGCTCGCCGACGTCGTCGACCTCGTGCTCGCCGTCGACGCCCGCTACTACTCGTTCGAGGCCGGGAACCCGCGCCACGAGCACGAGTACCACCTGTGGGAGACCGTGGCGCTCCCCGACGACAAGGTGCTGGTCCCGGGCGTGATCACGCACGCGAGCAACATCGTCGAACACCCGGAGCTGATCGCCGAGCGCCTCGAGCGGTTCGCGCGGCTGGTCGGCCCGGAGCGGGTGATGGCCGGGGCCGACTGCGGGTTCTCCTCGCAGGCCACCTACCGCCCGGAGGTGGATCCGCGCGTGATGTGGGCGAAGTTCGACGCGCTGGCCGAGGGGGCGCGGCTGGCGTCCGGGCGCCTCAGCGTCGGAGCCCGCTGAGCGCGAGGTCGACGACGGCGCCCGGCCAGCCGGGGGCGCTCGTGTCGCGGCCGGCGAGGTGGTCGGCGTAGAGGGCACCGACGACGAGGCTGGTGGCGGCCTCGACGTCGAGGTCGGCGCGCAGCTCGCCGCGCGCGACCCCGGCGCTTAGGACCGCCGCGAACAGCGCCCGCCGGGGCAGCAGCGTCGCCTCCCGGACGATCCCGAGGAGCTCCCCGGAGCCGGGCTCGTCGGCCAGGCACGTGCCGAGGATGCTCATCGCCCCGACCTCGACGTACTGCTCGCGCATCGCCTCGAGCAGGGCGACCAGGTCGGCGCGGACGTCGCCGACCGGCTCGGGCACCCGCCCCAGCCGCAGGTGGGCCAGCGCCGCGCCGATCAGCTCGTTCTTGCCGCGCCAGCGCGTGTAGACGGTGACCTTGGAGACCCCCGCCGCCGTCGCGACCTTGTCCATCGACGTCCCGGCGACGCCGTCGGTAGCCAGCAGCCGCACCGTCGCGTCCAGCACGGCGGTGTCCTTGGAGCGGTCGCGGGGACGTCCCCGTCCGCGGCGCTCGGTGTCCGGCACCCGGCGAGGGTACGGGCGGGCGCGCGTGCGCCCGGGCGAACGGGGGACATACGGTTCTCACCGAGCGGGGCGCGACCGCGCCGTGCGGGGAGGCAGGCGAGATGACCGAGGGCACGGACGCCTCGACGATGCGGCAGGTGCTGGGGCACTTCCCCAGCGGCGTCACCATCGTCACCGGCACGACCCCCGAGGGGCCCGCCGGCTTCACGTGTCAGTCCTTCTCCTCGCTCTCCCTCGACCCACCGCTGGTGCTCGTGCTGCCGGGCCGGTCCTCGTCGAGCTGGCCGAAGATCGAGGCCACCGGCCGGTTCGTGGTCAACGTGCTCTCCGCCGAGCAGGAGCAGCTCTCCGCGACGTTCGCGGTCTCGGGCGGCGACAAGTTCGCCGGCGTCGGGTGGCGCACCTCCGGGCTCGGCTCCCCGATCCTCGACGGGGCGACCGCGTGGATCGACTGCACGCTGCACGCGGTCCACGACGGCGGAGACCACCTCATCGTCGTCGGTGCGGTGCACGACCTCGGCGCGCCCGGCGACCCGCCGCTGGTGTTCCACCGCGGGGGCTACGTGCGCACGGCGGTGGCCGAGTGACCGCAGCGACCGGCCCGCTGGCCGACGTGCGGGTGCTGGAGCTGGGCACGATCGTCGCCGGGCCGTTCGCCGGGCGGCTCCTGGCCGACTACGGCGCCGACGTCGTGAAGATCGAGCCGCCGGGCGGCCAGGACCCGATGCGCGACTGGGGCCAGGAGTCCTACAAGGGCCACCGGCTGTGGTGGACCGTGCACGCCCGCAACAAGCGCTGCATCACCCTCGACCTGCGCTCCGAGCGCGGCCAGGAGGTGTTCCTGCGCCTCGTCGAGGGTGCCGACGTCGTCGTCGAGAACTTCCGTCCGGGCACGCTCGAGCGCTGGAACCTCGGCTGGGACCGCCTGCGCGCGGTCAACCCGCGGCTGGTGCTCGCGCGGGTGTCCGGGTACGGGCAGACCGGCCCGTACGCGGACAAGCCGGGCTACGCGTCGGTGGCCGAGGCGCTATCGGGGCTGCGCTACATCAACGGCTACCCGGGGGAGGCGCCGCCGCGGCAGGCCATCTCGCTGGGCGACTCGCTGGCCGGCATGGTCGCGGTGCAGGGCGTGCTCGCGGCGCTGCACCACCGCTCGGTGACCGGCGTGGGCCAGGTCGTGGACGTCGCCCTGACCGAGGCGTGCCTGTCCGTGCTCGAGTCGATCATCCCGGAGTACGACAAGCTCGGCCGCGTGCGCCAGCCCGGCGGCACGAAGCTGGAGGGCATCGCGCCGTCGAACGTCTACCGGACGGCCGACCAGCTCTGGCTGGTGGTCGCGGCCAACCAGGACACGGTGTTCCGCCGGCTGTGCGGGGCCATGGGGCGCCCCGAGCTCGCCGACGACCCGCGCTACGCCGACCACTACGCCCGCGGGGAGAACCAGGACGAGCTCGACGGGATCGTCGGCGACTGGGTCGGCTCGCTGCCCGCCTCCGACGTCCGGCGGATCCTCGACGAGGCCGGCGTCATCTGCGGGCCGATCAACACCGCGGCCGAGGTCGTCGCCGACCCGCAGTTCCGGGCGCGGGGCATGCTCGCGCCGCACCACGACGAGCGCTTCGACGAGGACGTCCTCGGGCCGGGCGTGGTGCCGCTGTTCTCGGAGACGCCGGGCGAGGTCCGCTGGGCCGGCCCGCCGGTGCCGGGTCACCACAACGCGGAGGTCTACGCGGAGCTGGGCCTGTCGGCCGACGAGGTCGCGGCGCTGGCGGAGGAGAAGGTGGTCTGAGGGGCCCGCGGCGTCAGCCCTCGGCGTCCTTCTTGATCGACTGCAGGTTCTTCTCGGCGCTGGAGCCCATCGCGCGGTCGAGCCCCCAGCGCGGGACGCCCTTGACGGTGACCTCCATCGTCGAGGCCATCTCGAGCCGCGTCGTCCCGTCGCCCTCGTCGTGGGCGGTGTAGGTGATCGTGCTCTCCTTGATGAGGCGCGCTTCCACGCAGGTCAGCGTCACCGTGTTCTCGCCGTAGGTGACCTCGTAGGTGGAGTCGGTGGTGAAGCTCAGAGCGCCCAGGGTGACGACGATGCGCGTCGGCCGCCCCTGGTCGTCGTGGGCCTGGACCTTCGCCGACTTGGCCTCGTTGGCCCAGCGGTCGGTGTTCTCGAGGTCGGAGATCACCTCGATGACCCGCGGGACGGGGGCGTCGATGGTCACCTCGCGGACAACCGGCTTGCTCACGTCTCCCCTCTACCCCCCGGGAGGGCGGGGCACCCGCGCGCGGGGTAACCCCACGTCGTGACGGACGGGACGGCCGAGAAGACGTGCGCGGGCTGCGGGCGGCGGATGACGCGGCGCAAGCGCTGGGCGCGGTCCTTCGACGAGGTGCGCTGGTGCAGCGACGCCTGCCGGCGGCGCGGGCTGCGTGACGTCGACCACGACCTCGAGGCGGCGATCGGCGACCTGCTCGACCACCGCCGTCACGGCGCGACGATCTGCCCGTCGGAGGCGGCACGCCGGGTCGACCCCGAGGGCTGGCGCGACCTGATGGAGGACGCCCGCCGCGCCGCGCGGCGGCTCGTCGCCGCCGGTTCGGTGGAGATCACCCAGAAGGGCCGCGTCGTCGACCCGTCGACGGCGAAGGGGCCGATCCGGCTACGACGTCCGGGCCCCTGATCGGCCTAGGCTCGCCGGGTGATGTTCGGTGCCCTCCGGCGCGCCCTGCGCGCCATCGTCGCGCTGCCCCGCCCCGTCCGCCGGCTCATCGCCGGGCCCCCGGTCCATCGCGACGGGCAGACCCTCGACCTCGACGTCCAGGTCGTCATCCGCCTGCTCGGCCTCGTCGCCGGCGGCGAGGAGCCGCCGCTGGAGGAACAGCGGGTCGCCACCGACCGCGCGGCGGGCCTGGCGTGGTCGTCGACACCCGGGGTCACGTCGGTGCCGATGGACATCCCCGTGGCGGCGGGTCCGGCCCGCGAGGAGCCCGGCACGCTCGCCGCCCGGCTCTACACACCGGCCGAGGTCGCCGACCGGGACGCGCCGCTGCTCGTGCACTTCCACGGCGGCGGGTTCGCGCTGGGGAGCCTGGTCTCGAGCGAGCCGCTGTGCCGCGTGCTCGCCCACCAGGCGGCCGTGCGCGTCCTGTCCGTGGAGTACCGGCTGGCGCCCGAGCACCCCTTCCCGGCCGGGCTGGCCGACGCGGCCTCGGCGCTGCACCACGTCCTGACCCACCGCGAGGACTTCGGGGCCACGGCGGTGGCCACGGGCGGCGACTCGGCGGGCGCGAATCTCGCCCTCACAGCCGCCCACCAGCTGACCCGGCGACGCGGCGAGTCGCCGGCCTTCGTGCTGGCGATGTACCCGGTCACCGACGCCGGCCGGGCCGGCGGGTCGCGGGAGCTCTTCGCCGAGGGCTTCGGGCTGCGCACCGTCGACATCGAGGTGTTCGAGCGCTACTACCTGCCCGACGGCATCGAGCCGATCCGCCCGACGGGGCTGCTCGAGGTCGACGACCTCGCGATCATGCCGCCCTGCTACGTCTCGACGGCCGGGTTCGACCCGCTGCGCGACGAGGGCGAGGAGCTCGTCGCGGCGCTGCGCGACGCCGGGGTCCCGGTCGCGTTCCGCCGCTTCCCGGGGCTGGTGCACGGCTACGCGGGCCTGGCCGGCGTCGTCCCCACGGCCCGCGACGCGATCCTCGACGCCGCCTCGTCCCTGCGCGCCGGGGTCGCGCTGACGACCCGCGAGGACGCCCCCCATCGTGCGTGATCTTCTGAGCTATAGCGCAGAAGATCACGCACGTGGGGGTCAGTGGTTCAGCATCCGCATGGCGGCGGCGGGGTAGCGGTCGCCGGCGGCGACGCCGGCCGGGGCCACCTCCTCGATGGCCTCGAGCTCGTCGCGGGTGAGCGTCACGTCCGCGGCGCCGACGTTCTCCTCGAGGTACCGGCGACGCTTCGTGCCCGGGATCGGGACGATATCGTCCCCCTGCGCCAGCACCCACGCGAGCGCCAGCTGGGTCGGCGTGACGCCCTTGCGCTCGGCCAGCGCGTTCACCTCGTCGAGGACCCGCAGGTTCGCCTCGAGCGCCTCGCCCCGGAACCGCGGCGAGTTGCGGCGCCAGTCGCCCTCGGGCAGGTCCTCGGTGCGGCGGATGGTGCCGGACAGGAAGCCGCGCCCGATCGGGCTGTAGGGCACGAACCCGATGCCGAGCTCGCGGCAGGTGGCGAGCACGTCGTTGTCCTCCACGTCGCGGGTGAACAGCGAGTACTCGGTCTGCACCGCGCTCATCGGGGCGGCGGCGTGCGCGCGGCGGATGGTGTCGGGCGCGGCCTCGGAGATGCCGAGGTAGCGCACCTTGCCGGCCGCCACGAGCTCGCCCATCGCGCCCCAGGTCTCCTCGATCGGGACGTCGGGGTCGACGCGGTGCTGGTAGTAGAGGTCGACGTGGTCGGTGCCGAGGCGCCGCAGCGAGCCGTCGATCTGGCCGCGGAGGTAGTCCGGGCGCCCGTTGACGCGGCCGGTGCCCTTGCCGTCCTCGCCGATCTCGTTGCCGAACTTGGTCGCGATCACGACCTCGTCGCGCCGACCGGCGAGCACGGAGCCGAGCAGTTCCTCGTTGGTGTGCGGGCCGTACATGTCGGCGGTGTCGAGGAACGTGACCCCGAGCTCGAGCGCGCGCTCGATCGTCGCGCGCGACTCGGTGTCGTCCTGGCCGCCGTAGGCGAAGGTCATGCCCATGCAGCCCAGGCCCAGCGCGGACACGCGCAGGCCCTGGCTGCCGAGAGTGCGTTGCTCCATGGCCGCGGGCTGCCCCGGCGCAGGGTGCCCTGAACGTGTCGCGCGCGCCCGCCCCGCCGGCGCGCGGCGGGTGGCACGGTGACCGGTGTGCGCGTGCTGCTGACGACGCTGGTCGCGGTCCTGCTGGCGGTCCTGGTGGGGCTGGGTGCGGGGACGGCCGCGGCCGACCCGGGCCTGGTGATCGGGGGCGACGGCGCCCCGGTGGCGCCGGGCGCCACCGTGCCCGCGCAGATGGGCTGCGAGGACCCCGCGACGACGCCCGCCGCCGGCCCCGGCGTGGCCGGCAGCGCGTGGGTACGCGACCCCGAGGGTCACCAGCCGTGGTCGGTGTCGTCGACGCTGACCGTCGCGCCCGACGCCGAACCCGGGCCCGTGACCGTCACCGCCACCTGCGGCGGCCGCCCCCTGACCGCGACGCTCACCGTCGCCGGCTCGGGCATCGGCCCGTGGCGGATCGTCGGCGCCGCGGTCGTGCTGCTGCTGATCGTCGCGGCGATGGTGCTGCTCCAGCGCCGCCGCCGCCGCACGACGACCGGCTGATCACAGCCGCGCCAGCAGCCGCCAGAGCACACGCTGCGGCGCGTCGGGCAGCCCGGCGACGGTGAACGAGAAGTCGTGCTCGGCGTTGATCCGGGCGAGCTCGCGCAGCGGGGGCCGGCCCGTCGGGGCCATGGCCCGCAGCTGGGCCTGCAGCGGCCCGGCCGGGCGCTCGACGGTGCGCAGCCGGGTCGGCTCGTCGCCGGGGTTGGCGAACGCGTGCGTCACCCCCGGCGGGACGCTCACCGTCTCGCCCGGCACCACCAGCCGGCGCTCCCGGCCGAGACGCACCACCAGCAGCCCGGACTCGACGGTGAACACCTCGGTTTCGCGACGGTGCCGGTGCGCCGGCGGGCCCGCGTGGTGCGGCGGCAGCACCGCGGAGAAGACGAAGTCCGGGCCGGACGACTCGACGTCGATCACCTGGCCGTCGTCGAAGGCGATGGTCATGCGGGGCACCCGGTCACGGCTGCTCCCTCCTCGGCGGCGGCCAGGACAGGGCGACGAGCGCGACCAGCGCCAGGCCCGCCGATACGGCGTGTGCGGTCTCCCACCGGTCACGCAGGACGCTCCACTCCGGCGGCAGCGTGGCGAGCGTCCACAGCGCGACCTGCGCGTTGACCGGCGCGTTGCCGACGGCGTAGGCCACGAGCGTGCCGGCGAACCCGACCGTGCCGAGCACGAACGGCCAGCGCGTGCGGGCCAGGACCCCGCCGGTCCCCGCCGCCAGCAGGCCGACGACCTCCGCGACGCCGCCCGCGATCCCGAAGCCCCCGTAGAACGTGTGCTGCACCGCGAGCCACGTCGCGCCGTCGAGGGCGCTCGCGCCCGGGCGCTCGAGCACGTGGGCGAGCGTCAGTCCCGCGACCAGCCCGGCGCAGACGGTCGCGACCGCCCGCAGCGTCGGCACCCATCGCGTCGTCACCCACCGCACCGTAGCATCGACACATGACGCGGTCATGTGTTCCGGCGCGGACCGCCAACCTGCTCGGTGCCCTCGCGCTGGCCACCGCGGACCGCGTCGATCGCGCCGCGCAGGACGCCGGCGGCCGGTCGGGCACCGAGACCGCCGCGCTGGTGGTGCTGACGACGGTGCTGGCCGGCGGCTCGCAGGAGGCACTGCGCCGCGTCCTGGCCCTGACGCAGACCGGCACGACCCGACTGGTCACGCGGCTCGTGGACGCCGGGCTCGTGGACCGCCGCGACGGTCCCGACGGGCGGACCCGGGCGCTCGTGCCCACCGCGCGCGGGCGGGAGATCGCCACCGGGGCGCTCGCGGCGCGGGCGGCGGTGCTCGCCGGGGTCCTCGGCCGGCTCGACGACGCCGAGCAGGAGCAGGCCGCCGTCCTGCTGGAGAAGCTGCTGGCCGGACTGGTCGACGCGCCGGACGCGCCGGGACGGATCTGCCGGCTCTGCGAGCCCGACGTCTGCGGACACCCCGACCGCTGCCCGGTGACTCAGGCCAGCGCGCGGCCGACCTGACGTCCGGAGAACAGGCAGCCGCCCAGGAACGTCCCCTCCAGCGAGCGGTAGCCGTGCACCCCGCCCCCACCGAAGCCCGCCGCCTCGCCCGCGGCGTGGAGGCCCGGGAACACCGAGCCGTCGGGGCGCAGGACGCGGCCGTCGAGGTCGGTCCAGAGCCCGCCGAGGGTCTTGCGGGTCAGGATGTGCAGCTTCACCGCGACCAGCGGCCCGGCGGCGGGGTCGAGGATCCGGTGGGGCGGGGCGACGCGGACCAGGCGGTCGCCGAGGTAGGCCCGCGCCGCGCGGACGGCGGCGAGCTGGCCGTCCTTGCCGTAGGCGTTGGCCAGCTCGGCGTCGCGGGCCAGGACCTCGCGCTCGATGCCGCCCTTGTCCAGCAGCGGCGTCGGGGTCAGCGCGTTCATGCGGTCGACGAGGTCGCCCAGGGTGTCGGCCTGCACGAAGTCCTCGCCGTCGCGCTGGAAGGCCGCGACCGGCTCGGTGGGCCCCGGCCGCGCGCGCTGCAGCGTGAGCCGGATGTCGCGGCCGGTGAAGTCCGGGTTCTGCTCGGAGCCCGAGAGCGCGAACTCCTTCTCGAGGATCCGCTGGGTGAGCACGAACCACGTGTGGTCGTGCCCGGTGCGGCGGATGTGCTCGAGCGTGGCGAGCGTGTCGTAGCCCGGCCACAGCGGCGGGGGCAGGCGGCGGCCCTCGGCGTCGAACCACAGCGACGAGGGCCCGGGCAGGATGCGGATGCCGTGCAGCGGCCAGATCGGGGAGTGGTTGGTGATCCCCTCGGTGTAGTGCCACATCCGGTCGCGGTTGACGACGCGCGCGCCCGCGTCCTCGCTGATGCCGATCATGCGGCCGTCGACGTGCGCGGGGACGCCGGAGATCATCTCCTGCGGCGGCGCCCCCAGACGTTCCGGCCAGGCCCGCCGGACGGCATCGTGGTCGCCGCCGATGCCGCCGGAGGTGACGACGACGTTCTCCGCGGCGAGCGTGAACGACCCGACCGCGGTGCGCGAGCTCGGCTCGCCGCGCCCGGCGTCGGAGGGCTCGAGCACGGAGCCCGACACGCCGGTGACGGCACCGGCGGTGACCTCGAGCGCGTCGACGCGGTGACGGTGGCGGACCTCGACGCGCCCGGCGTGCACCGCCTCCTGCACGCGGCGCAGGAACGGCTCGAGGATGCCCGGGCCGGTGCCCCAGACGATGTGGAAGCGGGGCACGGAGTTGCCGTGGCCGGTGGCCGACGCCCCGCCGCGCTCGGCCCAGCCCACGACCGGGAAGAAGCGCACGCCCATCGCGTGCAGCCAGGCGCGCTTCTCGCCGGCGGCGAACTCGACGTAGGCGCGGGCCCACCGCCGGCCCCAGCGGTCCTCGTCGGGGCGGTCGAAGCCGGCGCTGGACGTCCAGTCCGACCAGGCGAGGTCGAACGAGTCGCGCACCCGCAGGCGGCGCTGCTCGGGGCTGTCGACGAGGAACAGGCCGCCGAACGACCAGTGCGCCTGCCCGCCGAGCGACGCCGGGGGCTCCTGGTCGAGCAGGACCACCCGGCGGCCGGCGTCGGCGAGCTCCGCGGTGGCCACGAGGCCGGCGAGGCCGGCCCCGACGACGATGACGTCGGCGTCGGTCATGGCGCCATCGTGTCAGGCGGTCCTACTGCAGGCCGAGCTTCTCCGAGCAGGTCGGCCAGGCGTTCCAGCCCTGCTCGTCCTGCACCTTCTTCGCCACGCGGATCTGCTCCTCGCGGCTCGCCTCGTCGGGGGAGGAGGCGTACTGGCGCCCGCCGAACTCCCGCCACGTCGAGTCGGTGAACTGCAGGCCGCCCTTGAAGCCGTTGCCGGTGTCGGCGTCCCAGTTCTGCGTGCTCTCGCACATCGCGAGGCGGTCCCAGGTCGCGTTCGAGTTCGGCGACACCGACGGGGCGGCCATGGCGGTGCCGGTGATCGCGAGCGGGCCGGTCACGGCCGCGGCGGCGACGATGCCGGCACGCAGCATCGGGCGGGTCGGGGCGGACGGCATGGCGTGGCGACCAGGCATGCGAGAGAGCTCCGGTTCGTTCGGGGTGCGGCCGGGGTGCTGGTCGACCCGGGAGTGGTGCTGGGGAGCGGGACGACCGGGGGACCGTAACCGAACCGAGACCTTTCGTGACAAGCCGTGACCGGGGACCGGACCATGTGTCGCGGTGAGTGGTCGCCCGGTCGCGTCGGGCGGCGAACGGCCTAACTGGCGCGCGCGGGGGTTGCTCCGAACGCCGCTCGGCGCTCGGGCACGAACCCGACCGCGGCGCGGTGCCCGCAGCAGGGCTCGCCGGGACGGCGCCGCGGCTCCGGGTGCCACTGCGCGGCGAAGACCAGGCCGGGGTCGACGAGCTCGACGTCGCCGAGGATCGCGTCGAGCTCGGCCGCCGAGCGCGGGGTCACCTCTCCGCCGGGGTAGGCGTGGCTCAGCGCGCGCAGCGCCCCGACGTCGACCCGCGGGTCGTCGCCCGACAGGTGCGACACCACCAGCGCGCTGCCCGGCACGACACCCGCGAGGTACCCGGCGACGACGCCGGCCGGGTCGTCCGCGTCGGGCACGTGGTGCAGCACCGAGCACATGAGCACGGCGACGGGCCGGTCGAGGTCGAGCACCTCGGTGACCGCCGGCGCGGCGAGCACGGCCTCGGGGTCGCGCAGGTCGGCCCGGCTGACCGAGACGCCCGCGCCCTCGCCGAGCAGGAGCTCGCCGTGGGTCACCGCTACCGGGTCGACGTCGACGTAGGCCACGCGAGCGTCGGGGACGATCCGCCGCGCGATCTCGTGGGTGTTGCCCATGGTGGGGATGCCCGAGCCGAGGTCGAGGAACTGGTCGATCCCCCGGCGCGCGAGAGAGGACACCGCGCGGCGCAGGAACGAGCGGTTCTCGCGGACGATCTCGACGACCAGGGGGACCGTCCGCACCATCTCCTGGGCGAGCACCCGGTCGACCGCCCCGTGCGACGTCCCGCCGAGCAGGTAGTCGTAGACCCGCGCCGAGCTCGGGCGGTCGAAGTCGTCGACGGCGTGGATCGGCCGGGAGCGGAACGGGCGGGTACGGGGGCGGGCGGCAGCCAGGTCCTCGGTCACGGCCCTCCTCCCCGTCGTCCGGTGTGTCCAGTAGCCGTCGACGCGGCGGCCGTGTCAACTCCGCCGTTCGCTCGACCATCGCAGTCGCCCCCAGCATTCCCACGTTGTGTGATCGACACGCGCGCTTCCACCGAGGAAACACGCCGTTCTCCCCGGCGTCGCAGCACCTGTGCTGACGGTCGGTGACATCTGGGGCAGGACGGTCACCGAGCGTCGGATCCCGGTCCCCGACCGACCGGCCCGCGCGTCCGCAGTGTTGGTGCGGTGTTGGGTCGGGCGACACGTCGTCGTCGGCCGTCGGGGCCCTCGGTCCGGGAACGGTGCCGACCGTGCGCGTCGCCGTCGTGACCGAGTCGTTCCTGCCCGCCGTCAACGGCGTCACCAACTCCGTGCTCCAGGTCGTCGCCCACCTGCAGCGCCGGGGCCACGCCGCCATGGTCATCGCGCCGGGCGCCGGTCCGGACGAGGTGCCGGGCGCCCCGCACGTGCCCGTGGTGCGGGTGCCGGCCGTCGACGTCCCGGGGGTGGGCTCGCTGCCGGTGGGGGTGCCGACGCCGGCGGTGCGCGCGGCGCTCGAGGAGTTCCGGCCCGACGTCGCCCACCTGGCGTCGCCGTTCGTGCTCGGCGCCCGGGCCCTCATCGTGGCCCGGCGCCTGGGTGTCCCGACGGTGGCCGTCTACCAGACCGACGTCGCGGGCTTCGCCTCGTCGTACGGCATCGGGCTCACCGCCCGGGCGGCGTGGCGCTGGATCCGGCGGATGCACTCCGGGGCCACCCGCACGCTGGCGCCGTCGCGCTGGGCCGTCGACGCCCTGCGCGAGCACGGCGTCCCCCGCGTCCACCGCTGGGGCCGGGGCGTCGACACGGCCCGGTTCCACCCCCGCCACCGCGACGACGCCCTGCGCGCCGAGCTCGCCCCCGACGGCGAGCTGCTCGTCGGCTACGTCGGGCGGCTCGCGCCGGAGAAGCAGGTGGAGCGCCTCGCCGCGCTGGAGGGCCTGCCCGGCGTGCGCGTGGTCGTCGTCGGCGACGGGCCGTCGCGGGCGCGGCTGGGCGAGCTGCTGCCCTCGGCGCGGTTCCTGGGCTTCCGGGGCGGCGACGAGCTGGCGCGCGCCTACGCGTCGTTCGACGCCTTCGTCCACACCGGCCCGCACGAGACGTTCTGCCAGGCCGTGCAGGAGGCCCAGGCGTCCGGGCTGCCGGTGCTCGCTCCCGACGCGGGCGGCGTCGCCGACCTCGTCGACCCCGGCCGCACCGGCTGGCTCTACGACCCGTCCTCGCCCGCGGCCGCCGGCCAGATCGCCGGCCGGATCACCGCGTGGCGCGACGACCCGGCCACGCGCCTGGCCGTGGGCGCCGCCGGGCGGCGGACCGTCGCGGACCGCACCTGGCCGTCGGTGTGCGAGGAGCTGCTCGGTCACTACGCCGCCGTCCTGCACGGCAGCGAGCCCCGCGAGGGCGCCCCGGCGGCCTGAGGTGCACTGCGCGCAGGTGAGCAGAAATCAGTGCTGGGGCCCTGCGTTGTGCTCACCGGCGAGTTCACTCGCACCACACCCGACCGTCACGCCGGGGTGGGTCGCCGGGCGATCTCGGCCCGTAGACACCGCCCCATGGCCACATCCCAGGTGCTGGCGCGGTCGAGCGCCCCCACCCCCGAGAGCCAGGACGAGCGGGCCGTCCCGCCGACCGGGGCCGTCCCCACCGCCGAGCCCATCGCCGAGCCCACCGCCGTCGCCGGGCGCTACAGCCTGCTGCTCACCCGGGACCCCGAGCACGTCGCCGCCGCCCAGCGGCTGCGCCACCGGGTGTTCGCCGGCGAGCAGGGCGCCCGCCCCGCCGCGTCCGACGCGATCGCCCTGGCGGCCGCCGCCGACGGCCGCGACGCCGACGCCTTCGACGCCCACTGCGACCACCTCGTCGTCCGCGAGGACGCCACCGGCGAGATCGTCGGTACCTACCGGATGCTCACCCCCGAGGGCGCCCGGGGCGCCGGGCGCCTCTACGCCGACACCGAGTTCGACCTCGCCGCCCTGGACGCCCTGCGCGGCGACGTCGTCGAGGTCGGCCGCTCCTGCGTGCACCCCGCGCACCGCCACGGCGTCGTGCTCTCGCTGGTCTGGGCCGGGATCGGCCGCTACATGACGCTGACCGGCCTGCGCTACGTGGTCGGCTGCGCGAGCGTCCCGCTCACCCCGGACGGCGCCCTGTCCGGCGGCGTGTGGTCGCTCGTCGCGTCCCGGCACCTCGCGCCGGCCGCCCGCCGCGTCCGGCCCTGGCGCGAGGCGCCGATCGCCGCGCACGACCCCGACGCGCCCGGCGCCGCCCGCGCGGCGCGCGCCGGCCTGCCGCCGCTGCTGCGCGGCTACCTGCGCCTCGGCGCCGAGATCGGCGGCGTGCCCGCGCTCGACCCCGACTTCGGCGTCGCCGACCTGTTCGTGCTGCTCGACCACCGCGCCATCGACCCCCGGTGGCGCCGCTACCTGTTCGGGGAGGACGGGTGACCCCCTGGTCCCCGACCTCGCCCTGCGCCCCGGGCTGCCTGCCGCGCCCCGAGCCCGCCCGCGGGGCGGCGCGCGTGCGCCGCACCCTGCGGCTGACGACGCGCACGGCCGCGCTCGCGGCCGTGCGCGTCGTCAGC
>NZ_BAABHO010000049.1:0-47886 GCF_039542135.1 Actinomycetospora chlora | reverse complement strand
GTCGTGCAGCGCCCGGCGCACGGTGAGCTCGTCGCGGGCGGCGTGGGTCTCCACCGCCGCCGCGCGCAGGGCGGCGGGGCCCCGCTCGACGGCGGGCGCATCCCGCCGGGCGGCCGCCGCGGCGAGGGCCGGTGCGGCGAGCACCGCGACCGCGAGCCCGGGCAGCAGCGCGCCGGCCAGTGCCGGGCTCGCGAGCGCCGCGAGACCGAGCAGAGCGGGCAGGGCGAGCGCCGCCACGGCCAGCGGCAGGACCCCGCGGACCAGGCCGTCGAGGCGCACGTCGACGTCGTCGACCACCCGCGTGAGCAGGTGCCCGCGCCGGCCCGACACGGCGCCCGGCACGCGATGGGCCAGGGCCGCGACCACCCCGCGGCGCCAGCCCACCACCCGCGCGAGCCCGTCGCCGTGCGCCGCGACCCGCTCGAGGTGGCGCAGCAGCGGCCGGGCGATCGCGAAGGCCCGCACCGCGACCACGGCGATCGAGAGCGTCAGGATCGGCGGCTGCGCGGCCGCCCGGGCGATGAGCCAGGCCGCCGACGCCGTCAGCGCGACGCCGGCCACCGCCGCCCCGGCCCCGAGCCCCACCGCCCCCGCCAGCCCGCGCCGTCGCCGCCCCGGTGTGGGCGCGAGGGACTCCCTCGCACCACCGGGCGCGGCGCCGGCGTGAGGAGCGAGGGCGTCCCTCGCTGTGTCCGGCGGAGCCGAGGAGTCCCTCGCTCCCGAGGGAGGGACCAGGTCGAGGACGCGGTCGGCGGCGGCGCGCAGGGCGGCGCGGTGGGCGACGGCGACCACGAGGGCACCCCGGGCCGCGAGGTCCCGGAGCTCCGCGACGACGGCGCGCTCGGCGTCGGGGTCGAGGTGCGCGGTGGGCTCGTCGAGCAGGACGACGGTGCCGGCCGGGTCGCGGTCGGCGTCGCCCAGCACGCGCGCCAGGGCGAGGCGGCGGCGCTGGCCGGCCGACAGCGAGCGCCCGGCCTCGGCCAGCGGCGTCGCGGGGTCGAGGTCGAGCCCCAGCCGGCGCAGGCGCTCCGGCGACGCGCCGGCCAGGGCCTCGCCGACCGTCGCGGCGTGGGGCAGCTGGGGGTCCTGGCCGAGGACGACGAGGTGCCCGCTCCCCGTCACGGAGCCGCGCGCCGCGGACGCGTCGTCGAGCGTGCCCGCCACCGCCCGCAGCAGCGTCGTCTTGCCCACCCCGGACGGCCCGGCGACGACCACGAGCTCGCCGCCGGCGGCGTCGAAGGCCGGCACGGACGGGGTGGCGTCGGCGCGGTCAGGGTGGCGTACGGCGAGGTCGCCCACCCGGACCCGGGCCGGGCCGGCGGTCCACGCCCGCGCGAGAGCGCCAGGGGCGGGCGCGGCGAGCGCGTCCCGCTCGTCGAGCACCGCCGTGGCGCGGGCGTTGTCGTGGAACCGCGCGCCGGCCTCCCGCAGCGGCCGGTGGGCCTCGCCGGCCAGCAGGATCGCGACGAGCGCCGGCCACAGCGCCACCGTGCCCTCGACCAGCCGCACCCCGGCCCCGACCGCGACGAGCCCGACCGAGAACGTCCCCAGGAGCTCCAGCGCCGTCGACGACAGGAACGCCACCCGCAGCACCCGCACCGACGCCGCGCGGTGCCGCTCGCCGAGCGCCGCGACGGACGCGACGGCCCGGTCCGCCCGCCCGAACAGCCGCAGCGTGGCGAGCCCGGCGACGGTGTCGAGGAAGTGCCCGGCCAGCCGCTCCCCCGCCGCCCACTCCCGCCGCGCCCGCCCCCGCGCGGCCCGCCCGAGCAGCACCGCGAACACCGGCACCAGCGGAAGCGTCACGGCCACGACCAGCGCCGACGTCGGGTCGGCGAGTGCGATGACGACGAGCACCGCCGGCGGGAGCACGACGGCCAGCACCAGCGCCGGCAGCGTCGCGGTGAACCAGCCGCGCAGCGCGTCGACGCCGTGGGCGGCCAGCGGCACGATCCGGGGGTCGTCGTCGTGGGCGAGCCGGTCGAGCAGGCGCTCCCGCTCGCGCTCGACCACCCGCTCGCCGGTCCGGGCGGCGAGCCACGGCTCGAGCCAGGCCAGCAGCGCGCGGGCCACCACGACCGCGGCCAGCACCGCGACGGCGCCGTGCGGCACCTGGCCCGGGCCCGTGACCAGGGCCGTCACGACCGTCGCGGCCGCCAGCGCGACCGCGACCGTCCCCGCGGCCTGGAGCACGCCGACGACCACGAGCCCGGCCACGCCCACCCAGGCGCCCCGGGCCAGGTCCAGCAACCGAGGGTCGACCGGGCCCCTCACGGTGCTCACGACGCCACCCGCTCGCTCGCCACGCGCCGCCGGAACACCCAGTACGAGAACGCCTGGTAGGCCACGACGCCGGGCAGGACGACCACCGCGGCGAGGGTGATCAGCCGCAGCGCCTCCGGGCCCGCGGCGGCCGAGGCGATCGTCAGCGACGCGGCCGGGTCGAGGGTGCTGGGCAGCACCACGGGCAGGTGCGCGGCGAGCACGGCCACCACGCCGCCGGCCACGGCCAGCGACGCCGCGGCGAACGCGAGCACCTCCCGGCGGGCGGCGACGAGCCCGGCCACCACGACCACAGCCGCCAGCCACCAGACCTGCACCACCGCGACGACCGCGGCCACCGGCACCAGCGCAACCAGCGCCGCCGTCCGCGCACGTCCGCGCAGCGGTCCGGTCGTGCGCAGCCCGAGGAACGTCGCGCCCTGCACCAGCGCCACCGCGACGCCGAGCACGGCCCCGAGCAGCGCCGGCCCCGACACCAGCGGCGCCAGCGAGCGCCCGAGCCCCGCGCCCGCGACCTCGCCGTCGGCGCCCAGCGCGAGCCCCGCCGACAGCACCCCGAGCACAGCGCCCCACAGCGCCGCGACCACCAGCGACGCGCCCGCCAGGACGCCGTCGCAGGCCGCGCGCCAGCCGGCCGTGCCGCCCTTGCCGCGGAACTCCAGGGCCACCCCGCGCGCCGCCAGCGCGAGCAGGACCAGCACGAACGGCAGGTAGAGCCCGCTCAGGAGCGCGGCGTACCAGTCCGGGAAGGCCGCGAACGTGACGCCGACCGCGGCGACCAGCCACACCTCGTTGCCGTCCCACACCGGCCCGATCGTGGTGACGCCGGCGGCGCGCTCGTGGTCGTCGCGCCCGAGCGCGGACGCGAGCACGCCGACGCCGAAGTCGAAGCCCTCGAGCACGAAGAACAGCACCCAGCAGGTGACCGCCAGGGCGAACCAGAGGGTCGGGAGGTCCATCGCGGGCTCCTCAGTAGGACGGGACGAGGGGGCGGTCGGGCTCCTCGGCGGGGTCGGGGGCCGGGTCCTCCGCCGCGCGCGTCACCCGCAGCACCAGCCGCACCCAGACGACGGCCAGCGCCCCGTAGACCAGCGCGAACCCGGCGAGCGACGCGACGATCTCGATCGGCGTCAGGCCCGGCGAGACGCCGTCGGCGGTGCGGAAGAGCCCGAAGACGAGCCAGGGCTGGCGAGCCGTCTCGGTGAACAGCCAGCCGAACGTCGCGGCGAGCGCCGGCAGCACCGGGACGGTCCAGAGCAACCGCAGCAGCCACCGGTCGGCGACGTGCGCGCCGTCCAGCGCACGACCCCGCCGCGTCCGCCACAGCACCCAGGCCGCCACGACCGTCGCCAGCACCCCGAAACCGATCATGAAGCGGAAGCTCCAGTAGGCGACGGGGACGACCGGGACGTAGTCCCCCGGCCCGAACTGCGCGACGTACTGCGCCTGCAGGTCGTCGATGCCCTGCACGGTCGCGGTCGGGTCGCCGGTGGCGAGGAACGACAGCAGCCAGGGCACGTCGAGCGAGAAGAACGGCTCCTTCGCCCCCGGCGCCCCGACCGCGAACAGCGAGAACGGCGCCCCCGCCTGCGTGGCGTAGAGGGCCTCGGCCGCCGCCATCTTCATCGGCTGCACCGCGGTCATGACCTTGCCGAGCAGGTCGCCGGTGAGCGCCACCGCGACGCCGCCGGCGAGCGTCGTCCACGCCCCGACGCGGGTGAACAGCCGCCACGCGCCATCCGGGTCGGCCTCCTCGACGGGTCGAGCTCCGCTTCGCTTCGTCTCCCGGCGCGCGCGATACGCCCCCACGGCCAGCAACAGCGCCCCACCGCCCGCGAAGGCGCCGGCGATGGTGTGCGGGAAGGCGGCGAGGACGACCTCGTTGGTGAGCAGGTCGGTGAAGCTGCCCAGCCGGGCGCGGCCGGTGGCCGGGTCGAGCGTGTAGGCCACCGGGTGCTGCATGAACGCGTTCGCGGCGAGGATGACGTAGGCCGAGATGAGCGTGCCGACCGCGACCACCCAGATGGTGGCCAGGTGCAGCGCGGGGCGCAGCCGGTCGCGCCCGAACCACCACAGCCCGAGGAACGTCGCCTCGAGGAAGAACGCGAGCATCCCCTCGACGGCGAGTGTCGGGCCGAAGACGTCGCCGTAGAAGCGGGCGAACGCCGACCAGGAGAGCCCGAACTGGAACTCCTGCACCAGGCCGGTGACCACGCCGACCGCGAACGTGATCATGAGGAGCTTGCCGGCGAGCAGGGTCAGCCGCGGCCACCGGGCGTCGTCCGGGCGCCGGTACGCGAACGTCTGCAGCAGCGCCGTCAGCGTCGCCAGCGAGATCGACAGCGGGACGAACAGGTAGTGGTACACCGTCACGACGGCGAACTGCAGCCGGGACAGCTCCACGGCGGTCATCGTCGACCCTCCTACCTACGACAGCACGTCGTATCTACGACTCAGCGTAGTACGACGGGTTGCGTTGGCAAGGGGATCCCTCGCTAGGATGTGTGACGTGGCCTTGGGTGAGCTGGAGCGCGCGGTCATGGCGCAGCTGTGGGCCGCTCCCGGCCCCCTGACGGTGCGCGAGGTGCACGACCGCCTCGAGCGCGAGCTGGCGTACACCACCGTGATGACGGTGCTGGGACGCCTGGCGAAGAAGGGCGTGGTCCGCCAGGAGCGCGACGGCAAGGCATACCGGTACGCCGCGGCGTCCACGCGGGAGCAGCTCGCGGCCTCGCTGATGCTCGACGCGCTCGGCGACGTCGGCGAGGACCGCACCGCCGCCCTCGTCGCCTTCGTCGACCGCGTGGGCCCCGAGGAGGCCGCCGCCCTGCGCGCGGCCCTCCGGGACGCCCCCGCCCCGGCCGCGAGGCCCCTGCCGGAGGTGCCCGAGCCGCGCGTCGACGGCGAGGACACCGGCCCCGGTTCGTGATCTGACCGCTCCGGCACCAGACTGACGTGCCATGGCCTCGGTGTGGCTGGCCGTGCTGGCGCTCCTGCTGGCCGGCCCCGTCCCCTCGGTGCTCGCGCGCGCCCGCTGGCCCCAGCGCGTTCCCCGGGCGGCCATCGTGCTGTGGCAGGCGATCGCCCTCGCGGCGGTCCTCGCCGCCGTCGGCAGCGCTCTCGCCGCGCCGGAGGAGCTCCTGCGCGCGCTCGGGCCCGAGGACCGCCGCGGGACGCCCATGGTCGTGGCGGTCGTCGTCGCGGCCACCGTCGCCGGGCTGATCGTGCTGCGCCTGCTCGGCGTCCTCGCCCTGCTGGCCGTGCGCACGCGACGGCGGCGGGCCCGCCACCGCGACATGGTCGACCTGCTCGACCGCGCCGAGCGCAGCGCCGCCCTCGGCGGGTTCGGCGCGCGCACGGTGCTGCGCGTGCTCGACGGCGCCGTGCCGTTCGCCTATTGCGTGCCCGGGCGGGCACCGCGGGTGGTGGTCACCGACGGCGCGCTCGACACCCTCGACGACGACGAGCTGCGCGCGGTCCTCGCCCACGAGCAGGCCCACCTCGACGCCCGGCACGACCTGGTCCGCGAGGGCTTCGTGGCCCTCCACCAGGCCTTCCCCGTGCTCGTGCGCAGCCGCCAGGCCCGCGACGCCGTCGGGCTGCTCCTCGAGATGCTCGCCGACGACGCCGGGCGCGCCCGCTGCTCGGACGCCGCGATGGCCGGCGCGCTCGAGGCCTTCGTGGCCGCGGGCGACGCCGAGGTCGCCGCCCGCCTCGAGCGGGTCCGGGCCCACCGCTGCGGCGGGCCGGCCCTGGCCACCGGTACCTACCTCGTGGCCGCCGCGGTCGTCGTGGTCCCGACCGTCGCGGTCGTCATCCCGTGGCTGTCCCAGGCCCTGCCGGCGGCCGGCTTCCTGCGCTGATCCCGCGAATCAGCGGTTACTGGCTGGTATCGCTCGCTGGGCGAGCGATACCAGCCAGTAATCGCCGAGCTCCGGCGAACTAGCCGCGGACCGAGGCGACGAGCTCGTCCGCGGCGGCGAACGGGTCGAGCTCGCCGGCCACGACCCGCTCGGCCAGCCGGTCCGGGGACCCGGCGCCGGCGAGGGCGCGGATGCGGCCGCGCAGCTCGGCCAGGGCGATGGCCTCGATCTCCGCGCGGGCACGCCGGCGTGGTCCCTCGGCCAGCCGGCCGTGCTCGGCGGTCCAGGCGTGGTGGGCGTCGAGGGCGGCCACGAGGTCGTCGATCCCCTGCCCCGACGCGGCGACCGTGCGCACCACCGGCGGGCGCCACGACGGCCCGGTCTCGCGGCGCTGCAGCGACATCGCGTGCTGGAGCTCGCGCACGGTGGCGTCGGCGCCGTCCCGGTCGGCCTTGTTCACGACGAACACGTCGGCGACCTCGAGGATCCCCGCCTTCGCGGCCTGCACCCCGTCCCCCATCCCGGGGGCGAGGAGCACGACCGTCGTGTCGGCCAGGGCGACGACCTCGACCTCCGACTGGCCCACACCCACCGTCTCGACCAGGACGACGTCGCACCCGGCGGCGTCGAGCACGCGCAGCGCCTGCGGCGTCGCGGCGGCGAGGCCCCCGAGGTGGCCCCGCGTCGCCATCGACCGGATGAACACGCCGGGGTCGGTCGCGTGCTCGCCCATCCGCACGCGGTCGCCGAGCAGCGCCCCGCCGGAGAACGGCGAGCTGGGGTCGACGGCGAGCACCCCGACCCGCCGCCCGTCGGCGCGCAGGGCCGTGACCAGCGCGGACGTCGTCGTCGACTTCCCGACCCCGGGCGAGCCGGTGAGCCCGACGACCCGGGCGTGGCCGGTGTACGGCGCGAGCGTCGCGGCGAGCTCGCGCCGGCGCGGGCTGCCGTCCTCCACCAGGGAGATCAGCCGGCCGACCGCGCGCGGCACCCCGGCGCGCGCGTCGGCGACCAGCCGGTCCAGGTCCACGGCGCGGGACGGTACCGATCGCACCAGGTGCTTGATAAATCGAGCGTGCGCTGCGTCACGGAGCGGATACTTCGATTCAGATGGTTACCCTGCCCGCCATGGCTAACGACGACCTGGCCGCGAGCGGGATCACCACGATCGACCACGTGGGGATCGCCGTGCCCGACCTCGACGCCGCCATCACCTGGTACGCGGAGAACCTCGGGCTCGTGGCCACGCATCAGGAGGTCAACGCCGAGCAGGGCGTGCGGGAGGCCATGTTGCACGCCCCCGGCGACGACGCGGGCCCCGCGGTGCAGCTGCTGGCGCCGGTGGACGAGTCGTCGACGATCGCCAAGTTCATCGACCGCAACGGCCCCGGCCTGCAGCAGGTCGCCTACCGGGTGACCGACGTCGAAGCCAGCGCCGCCGCCCTGCGGGAGAAGGGCCTGCGCCTGCTCTACGACGCGCCGCGCCGCGGCACGGCCGGCTCGCGCGTGAACTTCGTGCACCCCAAGGACGCCGGCGGCGTGCTGGTGGAGCTCGTCGAGCCCGCCGACCCCGCCACCGACCACTGATTCGCCCGAACGGACTCGTCACAACCCGGTCCCCCGCGGCCGTTACCCGTCGGTAGCCTCGCTCCGACGCACCAGACCCGGAGGCAGAACGTGCAGGACATCCGCGACGCCATCCTCGCCGACGAGACCGACGCCCTCGCGGGCCTGTCGGTGCCCGACTCGTACCGGGGCATCACCGTCCACGCCGACGAGGCCGACATGTTCGAGGGGATGGCCTCGCGGGAGAAGGACCCGCGCAAGTCGCTGCACCTCGACGACGTGCCCACCCCGGAGGTGGCACCCGGCGAGGCGCTGGTCGCCGTCATGGCCAGCGCCATCAACTACAACACCGTCTGGACCTCGATCTTCGAGCCGGTCTCGACGTTCGGCTTCCTCAAGCGCTACGGCCGCATCTCGCCGCTGGCCAAGCGCCACGACCTGCCCTACCACGTGGTCGGCTCCGACCTCGCCGGCGTCGTGCTCAAGACCGGCGCGGGCGTCCAGATGTGGAAGCCCGGCGACAAGGTCGTCGCACACTGCCTGTCGGTGGAGCTCGAGAGCCCCGACGGCCACGACGACACGATGATGGACCCCGAGCAGCGCATCTGGGGCTTCGAGACCAACTTCGGCGGCCTGGCCGACCTGGCGCTGGTCAAGACCAACCAGCTCATGCCCAAGCCCGACCACCTCACCTGGGAGGAGGCCGCCTCCCCCGGGCTGGTCAACTCCACCGCCTACCGGCAGCTGGTCAGCCACAACGGCGCGAACATGACCCAGGGCGACGTCGTCCTCATCTGGGGCGCCTCGGGCGGCCTGGGCTCGTACGCCACGCAGTTCGCGCTCAACGGTGGCGCCACCCCGGTGTGCGTCGTCTCCTCCCCGGAGAAGGCCGAGATCTGCCGGAAGATGGGCGCCGAGCTGATCATCGACCGCTCCGCCGAGGGCTACCGGTTCTGGTCCGACCCCGAGACCCAGGACCCCCGCGAGTGGAAGCGGTTCGGGCAGAAGATCCGTGAGCTGACCGGCGGCGACGACCCCGACATCGTCTTCGAGCACCCCGGCCGCGAGACCTTCGGCGCGAGCGTCTACGTCGCCAAGCGCGGCGGCACGATCGTCACCTGTGCCTCGACGTCGGGCTTCATGCACCAGTACGACAACCGCTACCTGTGGATGAACCTCAAGCGGATCATCGGCTCGCACTTCGCGAACTACAAGGAGGCCTACCTGGCGAACCGCCTGGTGGCCCAGGGCAAGATCCACCCGACGGTCTCGCGGAGCTACGCGCTCGAGGACACCGGCGAGGCGGCGAACGACGTCCACCACAACACCCACCAGGGCAAGGTCGGCGTGCTGTGCCTCGCGCCCGAGGAGGGTCTCGGCGTCACGGACCCGGAGCTGCGCGAGAAGCACCTCGAGGCGATCAACCGCTTCCGCGGGGTGTGATGACGGACTCGGCACACGACGGCGTGTCGCCCGGGCGGGTGGCCGTGTCGCGGTCACCCGTCCGTGGTTGGTACCCGGCCCCGCCGGTACCGTGACCCGCATGTCGTCGGACGAGCACGAGCTGTTGCCGCTGGGCACCGGCTTCGACGTCGTACGCCGCGGTTACGACCGCGGGCAGGTCGAGGAGCACCTCGACCGCGTCGAGGCCGACCTGCGCATCCTCACGGCGGACCGCGACGCCGCCGTCGCGCAGGCCAGCGAGCTCGCCCGCGCGCTGGACCACCACCGCGCGCACGTCGAGGACCTCCGCGCGCAGGTCGACCGTCTCTCGGCCCCGCCCGACACCATGGAGGGGCTCTCCGAGCGCCTCCAGCGCATGCTGCGGCTGGCGCAGGACGAGACCCGCTCGATGCGCGAGGAGGCGGGCCAGACCGCCCAGCGCATCCGGGAGGACGCGGACGAGTACGCCCGCCGCGTGCGCCGTGAGGCCGACGAGCACGCCCGGCGCACGGGCGCCGAGGCCGACGAGCACGCCCGTGGGACGCTCGCCGACGCCGACGACCGCGCCCGCCGGATGGTCGAGCAGGCCGAGGAGCAGGCGCGCGGCACGCTGGACGAGGCGCGCCGCCAGGCCCGCGAGATCCACGAGAGGGCCGAGGCCGAGGCCGGCGAGGCGCGCACCCGCTACGACGCGGGGCTCGCCGACAACGACCGTCGCCGCCAGGTGATGGAGGACGAGCACCGCAGCCTCATGGACGGCGCGCGCGCCGAGGTCGCCCGCCTGCGTCACGACGCCGAGCAGGAGCGCGAGCGCCTCGACGGCGAGGGGCGCAGCCGCCGCGAGCAGGTCGAGCACGACTTCGCCGTCGCCATGGCGGCCCGCCGCCGTGAGGCCATGCTCGCGCTCGAGGCCGACGAGCAGGCCTCGAAGGAGCGCGCGGAGAAGTACGTGCGCGACGCCGCCGAGGAGGCCCGGCGCCGCCTGCGCGAGGCCGACGCCGAGGTGGCCGAGATGCGCCGCCTGCGCGACCGTGTCGGCCAGCAGCTCACCACCCTGCGCGCGGCCCTGGGCGCCCTGCCCACCGTCGACGCGTTCCCGGACGAGGACGCCGCCGACGGCCGTCCCGTCCTCCCGGAGCCGCCGGCCGGGCACACCAACGGCGCCCACCCGGCCGAGCCGGAGCTGGGTGGCGCCTCCGCGCCCGAGCAGCGCAGCGCGGCGCCCTCGCGCTAGCCCGTCAGGCGCGTCGCGCCCGGCGCCAGCACCCCGTGTGCCAGTGCCGGCGCTCGACGGTGCCCTCGGGCTCGACCCCCGACCAGGTCGAGCTCCGCTCCGCTTCGTCTTCCGCCGGCCAGGCCACCACGTGGGGCGTCCCCGGCGGGATGTCCTGGTGGCAGCCCGGGCAGACGTAGCTCTTCGTGGCGGCGGTGCCGCTGATCGAGCGCACGGTCCAGCCGTCCTCGTCGCGCAGCCAGCCGCCCCGCAGCGCCGGGGGCTCGGCTGCGGGGCGGGCGGGCTGACGACGAGGCCGGCGGGGCACTACTTCTTCTGGTAGTCCCGGAAGCCCTGGCCCGTCTTGCGGCCCAGGCGCCCGGCCGTGACGAGGTGCTCCAGCAGCGGGGCGGGCGCGAAGCCCGGGACCCGGAACTCCATGTACAGCGAGCGCTCGATCGCCAGCGAGACGTCCAGGCCCACGACGTCGAGCAGCGCGAACGGGCCCATCGGCAGGCCGCAGCCGTTCTTCATGGCCGAGTCGATGTCGTCGGCGGTCGCGTAGTTGGCCTCGAGCATCGCGGTCGCGTCGTTGAGGTAGGGGAAGAGCAGGGCGTTGACGATGAAGCCCGCGCGGTCCCCGCAGAGCACCGGGTGCTTGCCGATCGACGCGGTGACGGCCCGCACGGTCGCGGTGACGTCGGGCGCGGTGGTGATCGGGCTGACGATCTCCACCAGCTTCATCACCGACGCCGGGTTGAAGAAGTGCATGCCCACGACATCGTCGGGACGCTGCGTCGCGGCGGCGCACTCGACCACCGGCAGCGACGACGTCGTGGTCGCGAGGATCGCGCCCTGCTTGACGACGTCGTCCAGCGCGCCGAAGACGGCCTGCTTGACCTCGAGGTCCTCGGCGACGGCCTCGACCACGAGGTCGCAGCCGGCGAGGTCGTCGAACGAGGTGGTCGGCCGGACGCGGGCGAGCGTCTCGTCGCGGCCCGACTCGGAGAGCTTGCCCTTGACCACGGCCTTCTCGAGGGACTTGCGGATGCCCGCGACGACGCCCTCGCCCTTGGCCTCGGTGCGCGCGCGGACGACGACGTCGTAGCCGGACTTCGCGAACACCTCGGCGATGCCGGTGGCCATCGTGCCCGTACCGACGACGCCCACGACCTGCACCGGACGGTGGTCACCGCCCTCCTGCCCCGGCGGCGGCGGGGTGAGGTTGTCGGCGACGACCTCGGGCGAGCCCGGCGCGGCGTAGGTGTAGAAGCCGCGCCCGGACTTCCGGCCGAGCAGCCCGGCGGTGATCATCTGCTTGAGGATCGGGGCCGGCGCGTGGCGCTGGTTGCGCGACTGCCGGTACATCGTGTCGAGGATCTCGTAGGCGGTGTCGAGCCCGATGAGGTCCATGAGCGCCAGCGGGCCCATGGGGTAGCCGCAGCCGTAGCGCATCGCGGCGTCGAGGTCCTCGCGCCCGGCGTAGTGGGACTCGAACATCCCGACGGCCTGGTTGAGGTAGGTGAAGAGCAGGTTGTTGGCGATGAAGCCGGCGCGGTCGCCGCACACCACCGGGCTCTTGCCCAGCGACACCGCGAGCTCGGTGACGTCGGAGAGCACCTCGGGGTCGGTGACGACCGTGCGCACGACCTCGACCAGCGCCTGCACCGGCGCGGGGTTGAAGAAGTGCATGCCGACCACCTGGTGCGGGCGCTCGGTGCGCACCGACAGCTCGGTGATCGAGAGCGACGAGGTGTTCGACGCGAAGATCGTCTGCGGCCCGCACACCTTGCTCAGCGCGGCGAACACCTCGGCCTTGAGCTCGAGGCGCTCGGGCACGGCCTCCACGACGAGGTCGACGTCGGCGAGGTCGTCGAGGTTCGTGCTGATCGACACGCGGCCGAGCAGCGCCTCGCGGTCGTCGGCGGCGAGCTTGGAGCGGTCGACGGCCCGCTGGGTCGACGCCTCGAGCGTCTCGCGGCCCTTGTCCGCGGCGGCCTGGTCGACCTCCACCGCGACGACCTCGATGCCGCCCCGGGCGAACACCTCGACGATCCCGGCCCCCATGGTGCCGAGACCGACCACTCCCACCCGGGCGAATTCGCGCGCCACGTGTCAGACCTTCCTGCCGACGACCGCTGTCCGGCGCGATCCTGCCATGCGTGGCGGCGTCTCACCCGGGTCCGGCGGAGGGGTTCGTACCAGCGGGTAACTTGACCGTTCCGGTAGGTGCCGGCACCCGACGGGCCAGGAGCAGCGCCCCCACCACCGCCGCGAGCGCGAACGCCCCGGCCGCGACCCCGAAGCCCGCCGCGATGCCCGCCGGGCCCGCCGTGCGCCCGGGCAGGTCGGGCTCGGCGGCGATCACCACCGCACCGATCACCGCGACGCCGAGCGTGCCGCCCAGCTGGCGGACGGTCTGGACCACCCCGGAGGCCTGGGTGCGCTCGGTGACGCCGACGCGGGCCAGCGCGTCGGTGTTGGTCGGGGACAGCGTGAGCCCGAGCCCGACGCCCACCAGGGCCATCCCGGGCGTCTGGAGGGCGTAGTCGAGGCCCGGCAGCGCCAGCAGCCAGAGGACCGTCCCGGCCGCGCAGAGGACGAGACCGGTGATGACCGGACCGCGGACGCCCGCGCGGTCGAACCAGCGTCCCCCGAGCTGGGCGGCGAGGGTCAGCGGCAGGATCAGCGGCAGGACCGCGAGCCCGGCCTGCATCGGACCGAGGTCGAGCAGCTCCTGAAGGTAGATCGAGCTGTAGAGCACGAGCCCGAGCAGCCCGAACTGCACCAGGCCCATGACGACGGTGTCGCCGGTGAAGGCACGGTCGGTGAACAGCCGGACGTGGATCAGCGGGTCGGCCGCCCGCACCTGGCGCACGACGAACCAGCCCGTGGCCGCGAGACCGCCGACGAGCAGCGCCAGGACCGGCGCGGACGCCGGGCCCGCGGTCCCCGCGAGCTGGATGCCGAACGTCGTGGCGGCGAGGCCCGCCACCACGAGCACCACGTCGAGGGGCCGGACGACGGTCCCGGGGACGCGGGCGGCCGGGACCGGCGCGATCGCGACGAGCACGAGCGTCGTGATCCCGACCGGCACGTTGAGGAAGAACACCGCGCGCCAGGACACGTACTCGGTGAGCAGACCGCCGATGAGCGGCCCGAGCGCGACGAAGATCTGGCTGATGCCGGCGAAGATCGCCATCGCCCGTCCGCGCTCCCCCGGGCCGAACGAGGCGATGACGATCGCGCCCGACACCGGCACCATGAGCGCCGCGCCCGCCCCCTGCAGCGTCCGGCAGGCGATGATCGTCGCCTCGCCGAGGTCGCCCGCCGGGGAGAGCCCGCAGCCCACCGAGGCGAGGAAGAACAGGGTCACCCCGGACCGGAAGGCGCGCCGTGGCCCGAGGAGGTCGGCGGCCTTGCCCCCGAGGGCGACCAGGGCCGCGAGGGCCAGCACGTAGGCGTTGACCATCCACTGCTGCCCGGCGGGGTCCAGCGACAGGTCGCGCCCCATCGTCGGGAGGGCGACCGACACGACCGTCTGGTCGAGCATGATCATCGACAGGGAGCCGGTCATGGCGACCAGGACGAGCCACCGCTTCGGTGAGGACTCCGGTGCGGGGGTGCTCACTTGTCGCGCCCGCGCAGCTTCCAGCCCACCATCGCGGCGGCGGCCGGCAGCAGCGCGAGGCCGTGGGGCATCCCGGCGACCGGCTCCGGGTCGGTCCGCGCCGGCGCCGCCCACGGGCGGGCGTCGTCGCCGCGGGCGGGCCGCAGCCCGAGCTCGGCCAGCAGGTTCACCGCCATCATGCCGGTGAACACCGGATTCGGGCTCGGGCCGTCGCCGAGCTCCGCGAGCCGGTGGGTGATCGCGTCGGTGAACGCCGTCGGGTCGACCTCCGCGTGCCCGGCGGTGAGCTCGACGGCCGCCCCCTGCAGGGCCAGGCCCTGCTCGACGAGTTCGTCGAGGTGGGCGACGGCGTCGGCGCCCCGGCGCACCGTGGCGTCGTGGGCCTGGGTCACCGTCGTCACCGCCCCCTCGGCGGCCGCGGTGGCGACCGCCCCGAGCACCGTCGCCAGCTTGAGCTGGTCGGCGTCCGGCATCGCCCCGCACCCCCCGTTGGGCTCGTCGCCGAGGTGCAGGAGCCCGGTCTCGGCCAGGTGGACCACGACGTGGCCGGCGGTGTGCCCCTGGCTGCGCAGGACCCGGACCGCGCCCCCGGCGAAGGACCACCCGGTCATCCGGACCGAGCCGAGGGTGAGGCGCTCGAGCGGGCGCTCCTCGTAGGTGCGGGTGGTGTCGCCGAAGGGGTGCAGGGGCTGGAACATCGAGACGATCTTCGCCGCCGACAGCGCCGGCGGGGCCGGGAGCGCGGTCACCCCGGCGATCCGGGCGAACGCGTGCTCCCAGTACGGGACGGGGTGGGCCATCTGCTCGACGTCGCGCGCCGGGATCCAGTGCTCGGCGGGCGCGCCGCGCTCGGCCGCGAGCTCGTCGACGAGGTCGTTGTTGCCGACGTGGTCGGTGTGACCGTGGGTGGTGAGCAGGAGCAGCCGTGACCAGGGCCCGACGCGGTCGGCCGCCGCGCGCAGGGCGGCGCGGAACGCCTCGGTCACGCCGGTGTCGACGAGGACGAGCGTGTCGCCGGCGCGGTGCACGAGCGCGTTGCCCACGTCCGGCCGGTCGTGCGCGACGTCCAGCTCCTGGCCGAGCACGAGGACCGTGCGGTCGTCGATCACCTGGACGTCGCCGAGCGTCATGGGGTCCTCTCGCGGGACGGGATGTTGTGGTTGATGCGGAAGACGTTGTCCGGGTCCCAGGCGGTCTTGATCGCGACGAGTCGCTGCCAGGTGGCCTCGTCGTAGGCCGAGCGCACGTCGGCGGGGGTGACGTGGGCCCCGGCCAGGAAGTTCACCAGCGCCCCGCCGTCGGTCCAGGGGCCCAGGTCGTCGAGCAGGGCCTGCTCGGCGGCGGTGTCGGCCGGCGTCGGCCCGTCAGGGTGGGGGTAGGCGGTGGTGTAGACGGTCCAGGCGCCGTCGCGGTGCCCGACGGCGTTGGGCACCGCGGGCTCGCGGGCCAGCGCGCCGCCCATCTGCCGCACCTCGACCAGGAACGACGTGGACGGGCCCGCGTGGCGCAGGATCGCCGCGACGGTGCCGGGGTCGGCGCGGTGCAGCACCAGCGAGCGGCTGTTGGTGGCGACCGGCGTGGTGGGGTCGGCGTGGATCGTGCCGACGTCGGTGACCGGCATCGTGCGCACCGTGTCCGCCAGCGGGGTCGCGGCCCGCCGGATCGGCGCGATGACCTCCTCGCAGCGGGCCGGGTCGCCGGTCGAGCTGACCCGCACGTGGCAGCACCAGCGGCCCCGCAGCGGCGGCGGCACGGCCGCCACGTCGGGGAAGGTCATGAGGATCGCCGAGAGGCTGACGTCGTCGGGCGCCCCGCCACCCGCCTCGAGCAGGGCACCGAGCACCGCGGCGGCCTCCTCGCCGGGGAAGAACAGCCCACCGCCGTAGAGCTCGCGCAGCGCGACCAGCTCGAACTGCATGCCGGTGACGACCCCGACGTTGCCGCCGCCGCCGCGCAACGCCCAGAACAGGTCCGGGTGCTCGTCGGCGGTCACCCGACGCGGCTCCCCGTCGGCGGTGACGACGTCGAGACGGCGCACGTGGTCGGCCGAGAAGCCCCAGCGGCGCCCGAGCACCCCGAGCCCGCCGCCCAGGGTGTACGAGACGGCCCCGACCGCGGGGGCCGAGCCCGCCAGCGGCGCCAGCCCGAACGGGGCCGCCTCGTGCAGCACGCGCGACCACACGGCCCCGGCCTCCACCCAGGCCGTCCCGTCCGCCGGGTCCACCCGCACGCCGGCCGCCCGACGGGTGGTGATCAGCAGGGCGTCGTCGGCCGGGACGGTGATGCCGTGGCCGGTGGCCTGCACCCCGACCGGGAGCCCCGCCCCGATCGCGTGGCGCACGGCCGCGATGACGTCGGCCGCCCCCGTCGCGCCGACCACGAGCGCGGGGTGCTGGCCGACCGCCAGGTCGAACCCGGCCAGCTCGGCGTCGTAGCCGTCGTCACCGGGGCGGAACACCGGACCGGCGACCCGGTCGCGGAGATCCTCGGGCACACGACGCAGCCTGACCGACGCACGGCGCCGGCGGTAGATCGTCTCCCGTGAGCGTGCGGGTGCGGAGCGTCAGCGGCGGCCGTAGAGGACGCTGACGAGCCGCGCCAGGACCGTCACGACCCAGCCCGGCCGGTCGAACGTCATGACGTTGACACTGCGGAAGCGGCGCTCGGAGATCGCGAGCGGGCGGGTGAACTCGCGCAGCCCGTCGACCCCGTGGATGCGCCCGAAGCCGGAGTCCCCGACGCCGCCGAAGGGCAGCGACGGGATGCCGGCGAACGCGATGACGCCGTTGACCGACACCATCCCGACGCGCAGCCGGCGGGCGACCTCGTGGCCGCGGGCCTTGCCGAACACCGAGGCACCCAGCCCGTAGCGCGAGGCGTTGGCGCGGTCGACGGCCTCGTCGATGTCGCGGACGCGGTTGACCACGACGGTCGGGCCGAACGTCTCGTCGGTGACCGCGGTCGAGTCCTCGGGCACGTCGGCGAGCACGACCGGGTCGACGTAGGGCGCGCGCACGGAGTCGCGCCCGCCGACGACGGCCCGGCCCCCGCGGGAGAGGGCGTCGTCGATCTGGCCGGAGATGATCCCGAGCTGGGAGGGCATGGTGATCGGCCCGTACTGGGAGTCGGCGGCCCCGCCCGGCGTGACGTTCGCGGCGCGGCGGGCGACGCGGTCCAGCAGGTCCTCGGCGACCTCGTCGACGACGTAGACGCGCTCGACACCGACGCAGGTCTGGCCGGCGTTGGACATCGCGCCCCACACCACCGCGGCGGCCGCGTCGTCGAGGTCGGCGTCGGCGTCCACGAGCAGGGCGTCCTTGCCGCCGCACTCGACGAGCACGGGCGTCAGGCGCTCGGCGCAGGTGGCCATGACCTTCTTGGCCGTCGCCGTCGACCCGGTGAACGCGACCTTGTCCACCCCGGCGCGGCACAGCGCGGCGCCCGTCTCGCCCTCACCGGTGACGAGCTGGAACACGGCGTCCTCGCCGACGGCCTCGGCGAAGCTGTCGACCAGCCACTTCCCGACGCCCGGGGTGAGCTCGCTGGGCTTGAACACCACGGTGTTGCCCGCCGCGAGGGCGTAGGCGATCGAGCCCATCGGCGTGAACACCGGGTAGTTCCAGGGGCCGAGCACGCCGACCACGCCCACCGGCGGGTACTCGACGGTGGCCTTGTGGTTGATCATCAGCAGGCCGGCCGCGGCGTTGCGCGGACCGAGCACCTGCGCCGCGTGCTTGCCGGCCCAGTGCAGGTGGTCGAGCGCGAGGATGCCCTCGATGCGCGCGTCGTCCATCGGCTTGCCGGTCTCGCGGCTCACCACGGCGGCGAGCTCGTCGCGGTGGCGGTCGATGTACTGGCGCCACGCCGCGAGCCGGTGCTCGCGGCCCTTGAAGCCCAGGTCGGTCCACCAGCGCGCCGCCCGCCGCGCCCGGGCCACGGTCTCCTCGACCTGCGCCGGCGTGTGCCGGGGGTAGGAGGCGATGACCTCGCCCGTCCGGGGGTCGAGCGAGTCGAACGCGTCCGTGCCGTCGCCGTCGCTCGTCGCGGGCACCGACACCGCGTCGCGGGTGCTCGTCATGGGCCGAATCTACGCACCGGTAGCCGTCAGGCGCGACTGCCTCTTCTGTGTCATGTGTCCTCCACCGCGCCGCGGATCCGGTCGGCCGTGTGGTCGAGTCGGGTGCGCCCCGGGCGGGTCCAGGCCGCGAGCAGGCGCAGGCCGTCGCCGCGGCGGCGCGGGATGACGTGCAGGTGGACGTGCCACACCGTCTGCCAGGCGACCGCCCCGTCGGCGAGCAGCAGGTTCACGCCCTCGGCGAGGCCCGCGACGCGCAGGCCCGCGGCGACGCGGCGGGCGAGCGCCCACACGGCGGCACCGTCGACGTCGTCGAGGTCGGCGAGGTGGGCCGCGTGGTGGCGGGGCACGACGAGGACGTGGCCCGGGGTCACCGGCTGGAGGTCGAGGAACGCCAGCGCGCCCGGGCTCTCGGCCACGACGCTGGCCTCGCCCCGGCCCTCGACGATGCGGCAGAACACGCACTCGCCGTCGACCTCGGCCGGTAGGCGTTCCCGGACGCGACCCAGGCGCCGGGCGAGGGCCCGGGACAGGCGCCCACCCACTCAGAACAACCGGAACTCGTCGACCTCGGCGCCGCGCAGGGCGTCGTAGTCGAGCGTGACGCAGCGGATGCCGCGGTCGGTGGCGAGCGTGCGGGCCTGCGGCTTGATCTGCTGCGCGGCGAAGATGCCCGCCACCGGCGCGAGCAGCGGGTCGCGGTTGAGCAGCTCGAGGTAGCGGGTCAGCTGCTCGACGCCGTCGATCTCGCCGCGGCGCTTGATCTCGACGGCCACCGAGGCGCCCGCGGCGTCGCGGCAGAGGAGGTCGACCGGGCCGATGGCTGTCGGGTACTCGCGCCGCACCAGCGTCCAGCCGTCCCCCAGCGTCGTGACGTGGGCGGCGAGCAGCTCCTGCAGGTGCGCCTCGACACCGTCCTTGACCAGCCCCGGGTCGACGCCCAGCTCGTGGCTGGAGTCGTGCTGGATCTCCTCGAGGGTGATCGTCAGCGTCTCGTCGGCCTTGTTGCGCACCGTCCACACGCCGGGCGCCTCGGTGAGCCAGCACGGCGGGCTCATCCAGTTCAGCGGCTTGTAGGCGCGGTCGTCGGCGTGGACGCTCACCGACCCGTCGGCCTTGACCAGCAGGAGCCGCAGGGCGCTCGGCAGGTGGGCGGTCAGGCGGCCGTCGTAGTCGACCGTGCACCGGGCGATGACGAGACGCACGCCGCCGAGCGTAGGAGGGCAGGATGCGCCGCCGTGGAGCACCCCGTGACGACGACCAGCCGCGAGATCTACACGAACCCGTGGATGTCGCTCCGCGAGGACACCTTCCGCCGTCCGGACGGGTCGGACGGGGTGTACGGGGTGATCGACAAGCCCGACTACGCGCTGGTCATCGCCCTCGAGGCCGACCGCCTGGGCATGGTGGAGCAGTACCGCTACCCGATCGGGCTGCGGCGCTGGGAGTTCGTGCAGGGCACCGCCCCCGACCGCGCGGAGATGCCCGCCGGGGAGCTCGCGGCGCGGGAGCTCCGCGAGGAGACCGGCCTGACCGCGGCGACGTGGACCTACCTCGGCCTGCTCGACGTCGCCCCCGGCGTGTCCTCCCAGCGCGGCCGCGCCTACCTGGCGACCGACCTCACCGCCGGCGCCCCGGACCGCGAGGACACCGAGGCCGACATGCGCTTCGCCTGGGTCCCGCGCGCCGAGTTCGAGGACCGCGTCCGCGCCGGCGACATCACCGACGCCCAGACCCTCGCCGCCTACGCGCTGCTGATGCTCCGGTCGCCGTAGCCGGGCACGCGACGGGTATGGACGGGGTGGGCGCGGGCACAGTGGGGGCATGTCGTTGGTGCGCCTCGGTCCCGTGTCGGTCCCCACGCCGAACGAGGTGCTGGGCTGGGTGGGCGAGGTCGTCGACGTCGGCGCGCGCCTGCCCGGCCGGGTCGACGCCCTGCTCGACGAGGTGACGCGCCTGGTCGGCGTGCTCGGCGCGCTGGCCGAGCGCGTCGACGGCCTGGTCGACCGCGCCGACACGATCGTCGGGCGGGTCGACGGCGTCATGACGCGGGTGGACGGGGTCATCGTCGAGGCCGGCCGGATCACCGAGGGCGCGAACGACGTCGTCGGGTCGGCGCGCTCGATCACCTCGGGCGCGGAGGAGGTCGTCGGGAGCGCCCGGAAGATCACGGCGGGTGCCGACGAGGTCGTCTCCTCGGCCCGCGGCATCACCTCCGGCGCGTCCGAGGTGGTGGAGTCCGCCCGCGGCATCACCTCCGGGGCCGCCGAGGTGGTCGACTCCGCCCGCGGCATCACCTCCGGGGCCGACGAGGTCGTCACGTCCGCGCGCAGCATCACCTCCGGCGCGTCCGAGGTCGTCGACTCGGCCCGCACGATCACGTCGGGCGCCGAGGGCGTCGTGGGCGACGCGCGCGACATCACCGCCGGCGCGCGGGAGATCGTCGAGGGAGCGGGGACCACGAGCCGTTCGGCGCAGGAGCTCCTCGACACCTACCGCCCGATGCTCGAGCGCGCCGCGCCCCTGGCCGGCAAGTTCGTCGACGAGCTCAGCCCGGAGGAGGTCGACGCGGCCATCAAACTCGTGGACCAGATGCCGCAGTTCACCGAGCACATGGTCACCGACATCATGCCGATCCTCGCGACGCTCGACCGCGTCGGACCGGACCTCCACGAGCTCCTCGACGTCACCAAGGACCTCCGCCAGGCGATCGACGGCATCCCCGGCTTCTCGTTCCTCAAGCGCCGCGGCGCCCGCGACGACGACGAGGACTGACCTCAGCCACCCACGATCACCGCCTGCGTCTGGGTGGTCCGGGCGACGAGGCGGCCCCGGTCGTCGGTGACGTCGGTCTGGACGACGATCTGGGTCCGCCCGGCGTGCACCGGCCGGGCGGTCGCCCGCACGTCGGACCCCGCCACCGCGCGCAGCAGGTGGGTGCCCGACTGCGTCGTGGCCGTGCGGGCCCCCTCGGGCAGGGCGAGGAACGCGCAGACGGCGCCGGCGGTGTCGGCCAGCGTCATCAGCGCCCCGCCGTGCAGCAGCCCGCCGGCGGTGGTGTGCGCGTCCGACCAGGGCAGCACGGCGACGGTCTCGTCCGGGCCGGCGGTCTCGAGACGGATACCGAGGCCGGCGGCGAAGGGCATGGCGGCGATGAGGTCGTCGGGGGTCACGCACAGCAGCGTCGGGCCGCGGCGTGCTGATCGTCCATGACCCACGAGGTCATCGACCCGGCTACCGCGCCGCGGTCAGGGTTCTCCCCGTCAGCCACGACGAAGGAGGACCCCATGGACACCACCGCCACCATCGACCGCTACCTCGCCGCCTGGAACGCGACCGACCCGGCCGCCCGCCGCGACGCGATCGCCGCGGCGTTCACGCCCGACGCCCGCTACGTCGACCCGCTGGCCGACGTCGCCGGCCACGACGGCGTGGACGCCCTCATCGCGGGTGCCCAGCAGCAGTTCGCGGGCCTGGAGTTCACCCGCGGCGAGCTGCTCGACGCCCACCACGACGTCGTCCGCTTCACCTGGCACCTCGGCCCGGCGGGCGCCGAGCCCGTGGTGGTCGGGTTCGACGTCGCGGAGATCGCGGACGACGGCCGGCTGGCCCGGGTCCACGGGTTCCTCGACAAGGTCCCGAGCTGACCTACGACCCCGCGACCGGCGCCGGCGAGGGGCTGTCGAGCCCGTTCGCCTCGCGCACCACGTCGACGAACTCGCCCATGATCCCGGTCAGCGAGTACGTCTTCGGCGTCACGACGCGGTGGACGCCGAGGCGCTGCAGCTGCTCGGCGTCGGCGGGCGGGATGATCCCCCCGACGACGACCGGGATGTCGTCGGCGCCGGCGCGGGCCAGGCCGTCGAGCACGGCCGGGACGACCTCGAGGTGCGAGCCCGACAGCACCGACAGGCCGACGACGTGGACGCCCTCCTGCACGGCGGCGGCCACGATCTCGGCGGGCGTGAGCCGGATGCCCTGGTAGATGACCTCGAAGCCGGCGTCGCGGGCCCGGACGGCGATCTGCTCGGCGCCGTTCGAGTGCCCGTCGAGGCCGGGCTTGCCGACGAGCATCCGCAGCGACGCCGTGCCCATCTCCTCGGCGGTCGCACGCACCCGGGCCCGGACCTCGGCCAGCTCCTCCGGCGCCTCGCCGGAGCCCGACGACGCCGCGGACACGCCCGTCGGGGCGCGGTAGGAGCCGTAGACGTCGCGCAGCGCGCCGGCCCACTCCCCCGTCGTCACGCCGGCCTTGGCGCAGGCCAGCGTGGCCTCCATGAGGTTCTCGTCGGTGCCGGCGGCCTCCCGGAGCCGGGAGAGCGCCGCGTCGGCCGCCTCCTGGTCGCGGGCCGAGCGCCACTCCTGCACCGCGCGGGCGGCCTCCTCCTCCACCGACTTCTCGACGGTGAAGATGGCCTCGGCGCCCTCGGCCTGCAGCGGGCTGGGCTCCGTGGAGGTGAACTCGTTGACCCCCACGACGGTGTCCTCGCCCGACTCCAGCCGCATCCGGCGCTGTGCGAGCGAGCTGACGAGCTGGGACTTCATGTAGCCGGAGTCGACGGCCGGCACCGCGCCGCCCATCTCGGCCACCTTGGCCATCTCCGCACGGGCGCCCTCGACGATGGCGGCCGTCTTGGCCTCCATGACGTGCGAGCCGGCGAAGACGTCGTCGTGGTCGAGCAGGTCGGTCTCGTAGGCCAGCACCTGCTGCATCCGCAGCGCCCACTGCTGGTCCCAGGGTCGCGGCAGGCCGAGCGCCTCGTTCCACGCCGGCAGCTGCACCGCGCGGGCCCGGGCGTCGCGGGACAGCGTCACCGCGAGCATCTCCAGCACGATGCGCTGGACGTTGTTCTCGGGCTGGGCCTCGGTGAGCCCGAGGGAGTTGACCTGCACGCCGTACCGGAACCGGCGCATCTTGGGGTCCTCGACGCCGTACCGGTCCCGGCACAGCTCGTCCCAGAGCTGGGAGAACGCCCGCAGCTTCGCGATCTCCTCGATGAAGTGCAGCCCGGCGTTGACGAAGAACGAGATGCGCCCGACCACCGTCGGGAAGTCCTCGGGCGGGACCTGCCCCGAGTCGCGCACCGCGTCGAGCACCGCGATCGCGGTCGAGAGCGTGTAGGCGACCTCCTGCGTCGGCGTCGCCCCGGCCTCCTGCAGGTGGTAGCTGCAGATGTTGATCGGGTTCCACTTCGGGACGTTCGTGTAGGTCCAGGCGATCATGTCGGTGATCAGCCGGACGCTCGGCGCGGGCGGGAACGCGTAGGTCCCGCGCGAGAGGTACTCCTTGACGATGTCGTTCTGCGTCGTCCCCGCCAGCCTGCCGCGGTCCGCGCCCTGCTCGTCGGCGACGGTGACGTAGAGCGCGAGCAGCCACATGGCCGTCGCGTTGATCGTCATCGAGGTGTTGGCCTCGTCGAGCGGGATCTGGTCGAACAGCGCCCGCATGTCGCCGATGTGCGAGACGGGGACGCCGACCTTGCCGACCTCGCCCTTGGCCAGCTCGTGGTCGGGGTCGTAGCCGGTCTGCGTGGGCAGGTCGAAGGCCACGGACAGGCCGGTCTGGCCCTTGGCGAGGTTGCGGCGGTAGAGCTCGTTGGACGCGCGCGCCGACGAGTGGCCGGCGTAGGTCCGCATGACCCAGGGCCGGTCGCGGGAGTCGTCGCTGGGGTAGGGCACGGGACAGCACCTCCGCATCGCTGTCGTCCGGCGGGGGCCTGGCCGGACGACCCGCTGATGTTACCGACGGGTCCGTTCGGCGGGGCCGGGCGCGGGATGCCGTGCCCCACAGGATCGGTCAGGAAGACGCGGCGCGGCGGGGCCGCGAGGGTGACAATGACGGACATGGTCGGCTCCGTCACCGAGATCCTCCTCGCGATCTCGATGATCATCCTGCTCGCCGGCATCCTGCGCTACACCTTCGGCCGCGGGCCCCAGGGCGCGCTGCCCGACGAGAACGGCGACCTGGGGCTGCTCGAGACCGTCGCCGTCGTGCCCACGCGGGAGGCCGCCGACGTGCTCGTCGCCAAGCTCGCCCGCGAGAAGGTGCGGGTGACGGTGAGCAAGGGCGTGGACGGCTGGCGGCTGCTCGCGTTCCCGTCCGACGCCGACGACGCACGGCTGGTGCTGCACGACCTCTGACGCGGGGAACGGTCAGCGCTGCGGCGGCGCCACGATCCGCTCGATGTCCCCGCCGAGGGCCGCGAGGTTCTCGACGAACAGCGGGTACCCGCGGTCGATGTGGGCCACGTCCCACACCTCGGTCTCGCCGTCGGCGCAGAGCCCGGCGAGCACGAGGCCGGCGCCGGCGCGGATGTCCGAGGCCCACACCGGCGCCGAGGACAGCCGCCGCACGCCGCGCACCACCGCGTGGTGGCCGTCGGTGCGGGCGTCGGCGCCGAGGCGCACCATCTCCTCGACGAAGCGGAAGCGGCCCTCGAACACGTTCTCGGTGATCATCGACGTGCCCTCGGAGACGGCCGAGAGCGCGATGGCCATGGGCTGCAGGTCGGTCGCGAAGCCGGGGTAGGGCAGCGTCACCCAGTCCACCGAGCGCGGCCGCCGCGCCATGACGACGCGGAAGCCGTCGCCGTCGGCCGTGACCTCGGCGCCGGCCTGCCCGAGCCGGTCGAGCACGAGGTCGAGGTGGTGCGGGTCGACGCCCCGGACGGTGACGTCGCCGCCCGACATCGCGGCGGCGAAGCCCCAGGTCGCGCCCACGATCCGGTCGCCGATCACGCGGTGGGTGGTGGGCGTGAGCGCGGCGCCGCCGTGCACCGTCAGCGTCGACGTGCCGCCGCCCTCGATCTTGGCGCCCATCTGCTGGAGCATCGTCACGAGGTCGACGATCTCGGGCTCGCGCGCGGCGTTGTCGATCACCGTCGTGCCCTCGGCGAAGACCGCGGCCATGAGGATGTTCTCGGTGGCGCCGACGCTGGGGAAGTCGAGCCAGATCTGGGCGCCGCGCAGCGTCTCCGCGTCCGCGACCACGCAGCCGTGGGAGATCTCGCTGGACGCCCCGAGCAGGCGCAGGCCGGCCTGGTGCATGTCGAGGGGCCGCGAGCCGATCGCGTCGCCACCCGGCAGCGGGACCACCGCCCGCCGGCAGCGGGCCACCAGCGGCCCCAGGACGCACACCGAGGCGCGCAGGCGCGACACCGACCGGTAGTCGGCCTCCGGGGACAGGTCGGCGGGCACGTCGATCGTCACCGTGTCGCCCGCGACCGCGACCGCGCAGCCCAGGCTGCGCAGGACGTCCGCCATGAGGGGGACGTCGAGGATCTCCGGGCAGTTCGTGATGACCGTCCGGCCCTCGGCCAGCAGGGAGGCCGCCATCAGCTTGAGCACGCTGTTCTTGGCGCCGACGACGTCGACCGCGCCCTCCAGCCGGCCCGAGCCGCGCACGACGAAGTGCTCGTTCATCGGGCGTGGACGCTACCCGCCGCCCCGCGCGGACCCGTCGGCGGCGCTCCCGGCTCCCTAGACTGGTGTCGTGGCCGTTCACCTGACCCGGATCTACACGCGCACCGGCGACGACGGGACCACCGGTCTCTCGGACTTCTCGCGCGTGCCCAAGACCGACCCGCGGCTGGCGGCCTACGCCGACTCCGAGGAGGCGAACGCGGCGATCGGGGTCGCGCTGTCGGTGGGGGCGCCGCCGGAGGCGATCGTCGCCCCGCTGCGGCAGATCCAGAACGACCTGTTCGACGTCGGCGCCGACCTGGCGACGCCGATCGTGGAGGACCCCGAGTATCCGCCGCTGCGGGTCACCGAGCGCCAGATCGAGCGGCTCGAGGGCTGGTGCGACACGTTCAACGAGGACCTGCCCAAGCTCGACTCGTTCATCCTGCCCGGGGGGACGCCGGCCGCGGCGTACCTCCACGTCGCGCGCACCGTCACCCGCCGCGCCGAGCGCAGCACCTGGGCGGTGGTCGCCGCCGACCCGGACCGCACCAGCGTGCTGCCCGCGCACTACCTCAACCGCCTGTCGGACCTGCTGTTCATCCTCGGCCGCGTCGCCAACCCCGGCGGCGACGTCCTCTGGGTGCCGGGCGGGCCCGAGGAGCAGCAGGGCTAACCGAACGCCTTGCCCTCCCCGCGGTAGGTGGGCGCGCTCGCCGCGATCCGGTCGCCGTCGAGCAGGTGGTAGGTCGTGACGTGCTCGGCGAGCTCGCCGGCCTTCGCGTGGCGCATCCAGACGCGGTCGCCGAGGTCCGGCACGTGCCGGCCGCGCACCGGCGTCTGCACCTCCCCCGCCCCCTCGGTGCCGGTCAGCGCGAGGCCGGTCTCCGGCGACGGCAGCCGGGACACGGCCGCGGGCCCCGAGGCCACCCAGCCGCCGCCGGCGAGGGTCGCCGTGCGGCGGTCGGGGCGCCGGACGACCGGCAGCGCGTAGGCGACCGCCGGTCGGGGGTGCATGCGCGTGTAGCCGTCGAAGAGCGTCGAGCCGATGAGCCCGGAGCCGGCGGCGATCTCCGTGACCGACCGATCCGCGCGGGTGGTCTCGACGCTGCCGCTGCCGCCGCCGTTGACGAACTCCAGCGCGGCCACCTCCCGCACCGCCGCGACCGCCGCGCCCCGGCGTCCGGCCAGCTCGCGCGCCGAGCGCCGCTGCATCCAGCGCACCACGCCGTCGCGGATCCGCGCGCCCGTGGCGTCCGGGACGCCGGCGATCTGGCCCTCGTAGGCCATCACCCCGACGAGCCGGAAGCCGGGACGGTCGACGATCGCCCGGGCCAGCGCGCCAGCGGTGCGCGCACGGTGGACCGGCGAGCGCCGCGCGCCGACGTGCAGCCCGGGCAGCGGCCGCCAGGCCGCGTCGAGCTCGAGGCAGACCCGCAGCTCGGGGTGCCCCGGGCGGAGGACGGCGTCGACGAGGTCGAGGTGGGCGACGGAGTCCACCATCAGCGTCACCGTGCGGCGGGCCCGCTCGTCGGCGGCCAGGGCCCGCAGCGCCGCGCGGTCGACCGTCGGGTACCCGACGAGGACGTCGTCGGCGGTCCCGGCCGCGACGTGCCACAGCGCCTCGGGCAGGGCGTAGCACATCAGGCCGGTGACGCCCGGACGCTCGAGGGCCCGCGCGATCAGCGCGCGGCACCGCACCGACTTGGTGGCCAGCCGGATCGGGCGCTCGCCGGCGCGGCGCAGCAGGTCGTCGAGGTTCGCGTCGAAGGCGCGGAGGTCGACGACCGCGAAGGGCGGGTCGAGGTGGGCGGTGGCGCGATCCCGGTCGCTGATCACCGTGCGGAGGCTACGGTGCCGGGATGGTCCGTGGCACCTGGCGCAACTGGGCCGGCAACGTCACCGCCGCCCCGGCCCGGGTGCACCGGCCCCGCTCCGTCGACGACGTCGTCGCCGCCGTCCGCGCGGCCGCCGCCGACGGCGGCACCCTGCGTCCCCGGGGCAGCGGCCACTCGTTCACGCCGCTGGCCGCCACCGACTCCCACGCGCTCGACCTGCGGCACTGGACCGGCGTCGAGTCCCTGGACACCACGACGGGCCGCGTCCGGGTCCGGGCCGGGACGACGCTGCGCGCACTCAACGCCTCCCTGCACGCGCACGGGCTCGCGATGGCCAACCTCGGCGACATCGACGCCCAGACCATCGCGGGCGCCGTCGGCACCGGCACCCACGGCACGGGCACGCGCGTCGGCGGGCTGGCGACGCAGGTCGTGGGGCTCGACCTCGTGCTCGCCGACGGCACGACCGTGCACGGCGACGCCGGCGAGCACCCGGAGCTCTTCGCCGCCGCCCGCGTCGGGCTCGGCGCGCTGGGCGTCGTCACGCACGTGGAGCTGCAGTGCGTGCCGGCGTTCACGTTGCACGCGGTCGAGCGCCCGGAGCCGCTGGACGACGTCGTCGCCGGCCTGGACGGGCTCTTCGACGAGGCCGACCACGTCGAGTTCTACTGGTTCCCCTACGGCGCGCAGGCGCTGGTCAAGCGCCACCGGCGCACGCCGGACCCGCCGCCGCCGCTGCACCCGGTGCGGCGGTTCGTCGAGTTCGACCTGGTGGAGAACGCGGCGTTCGGGACGCTGTGCCGGGTCGGCCGCGCCGTCCCGCGCACCGCCGTCCCGCTGGGCCGGGTCGCGTCGTCGGTGCTCTCGACGCGCGAGTACGGCGACCAGTCCCCCCGCGTGTTCACCACGCGGCGCCGCGTGCGGTTCGTCGAGTCCGAGTGGGCCGTGCCGCGCGAGCGCCTCGCCGGGGTGCTCGACGAGCTGCGGGCGCTCGTCCCGCGCCTGGAGCACCCGGTGCTCTTCCCCGTCGAGGTGCGCGCCGCGCCCGCCGACGACGTGTGGCTCTCGACGGCCCACGGCCGCGACACCGCCTACGTCGCGATCCACCAGTACGTGGGCGCCCCGCGCGAGGAGTACTTCGCGGCGTTCGGCGCCGTGGCCGCGGCCGCGGGCGGGCGGCCCCACTGGGGCAAGGTGCACCACCTCGACGCCGACGCCCTGCGCGAGCGCTACCCGCGGTTCGAGGACTTCCGGCGCGTGCGCCGCGACGTCGATCCCGGCGGGCTGTTCACGAACGCCCACCTCGAGCGCGTGCTCGGACCGGTCTGAGCGTTGACCACCGCGGCGCGCGGCAGCACGGTGGCGGGATGGCGCGCAACCTGCTGGCCGGGGTGATCACCGTCGACGACCTCCCGGCGGCCACCGCCGCGTTCGTCCGGCGGCAGGCCGCGGCGCGCGGGTACGAGGGCGACCCGCTCGACGGGGTCACCCACGGCCTGCGCACCGACGAGGACACCATGGAGCGGCTGCGGTCGGGCCCGCGCGTCGAGCACCACACGACGGAGCTGCTGCTCTCGCCGGACCTGCTGGTCATCGCCTACCGGCAGGGCCACGACGACCGGTACGACCAGGTCGACCCCGCGGCGCGCGTCAGCTTCCACCGGCTCGACCAGCTCGAGGTGGCGCCGGCGGCCACCGGGCTGCGGCCGCGGGGCACCGGTGGCGTGCCGCAGGGCGTGCTGGCCCTGACCAGCACGGCGCTCGGCACCACGCGGCGGACCACCCGCCACGTCCCGACCGGCAACGCCCCCGAGGTCGCGACGTTCCGCGCCGCCCTGGAGGCGGCGGTTCAGCTGGCCTGCCGGTAGCCCGTCGAGCGGCCGGGCGGGATCGACTCGAGCCACGAGGAGAACCCGGTCAGCGCGTCCGCGCCCATGGCCAGCTCCCACGTCGTGCCGCCCTGCCGGCAGGACAGCACCGTCGAGCCCGCGGGGTGCATCTCCCCCGCGACCGGGGCGCGACGGTCGATGATCTCGAGCCGGGTGCGGTCGAGCACGACGTTGGCCCCCGAGCGCAGGCCGCTGATGCGGAACCAGCGGAACTCGTTGCCGCGGTAGCGCGCGAGCCCGGAGTGCCAGCCGCGCAGGTCACCGCCCGTGCGGGCCTCCCGCAGGGCGACGTCGACACCGCCGCGCCGGAGCACCCGCAGGCGCCGCACGGCGAGCAGGGCGACGACGAGCAGCACCGAGAGCACGACGACGGCCGCCAGTTCGGCGATCAGCGTCGTCCCCACCGGTGCCGCTCGCCGCCCTCAGCGATCCGGGTTCTCGCCGGCCGCCCGCAGGCGTGCCCGCGCGCGATGGGCGGCCGCGGCGGTGTCGTCGACGTCGTCGCCACCGCCCTCGGCCTTCTGCAGCGCGTCACGGGCCGCGGCGACGTCGATCTCCGACGCCATCTCGGCCAGCTCGGCGAGGATCGTCACCGACTCCGCGGTGACCGACAGGAACCCGCCGAACACCGCGGCGTGGAAGGACTCACCGTCGGTGGGGTCGATCCGGACGACCCCGGCCTCGTCGAGCGCGGCGATCATCGGCTGGTGCCCGGGCAGCAGACCGATGTCGCCCTCCACCGTGCGGGCCGAGACGAAGTTCGCCTGGCCCGACCACAGCTGCTTCTCGACGCCGACGATGGCGACCTCCATCTCCGCCATCAGGAGGAGTACTTCTTGGCCGCGGCCTCGACGTCGTCGAGCCCACCGACCATCGCGAAGGCCTGCTCGGGGAAGTTGTCGTACTCCCCCTGCGTGATCTTGTCGAAGGCCTCGACGGTGTCCTTGACGTCCACGAACGAGCCCGGCTCGCCGGTGAACTGCTCGGCGGCGTACATGTTCTGGCCGAGGAAGCGCTCGATGCGCCGCGCGCGGGCGACGGTGAGGCGGTCCTCCTCGGAGAGCTCGTCGATGCCGAGGATGGCGATGATGTCCTGCAGGTCGTTGTAGCGCTGCAGGATCCGGATGACCTCGCGGGCGACCCGGTAGTGGTCCTCGCCGACGTACTGCGCGTCGAGGATCGTCGAGGTCGAGGTCAGCGGGTCCACCGCGGGGAAGATGCCCTTGGCGAACACGCCACGCGAGAGCTCCGTGGTCGCGTCGAGGTGGGCGAACGTGGTGGCCGGCGCCGGGTCGGTGTAGTCGTCGGCGGGCACGTAGATCGCCTGCATCGAGGTGATCGAGCGGCCGCGGGTCGAGGTGATCCGCTCCTGCAGCTCGCCCATCTCGTCGGCCAGGGTCGGCTGGTAGCCCACCGCCGAGGGCATGCGGCCCAGCAGCGTCGAGACCTCCTGGCCGGCCTGCGTGAACCGGAAGATGTTGTCGATGAACAGCAGGACGTCCTGCTCCTGCTGGTCGCGGAAGTACTCCGCCATCGTCAGCGCCGACAGCGCGACGCGCATGCGCGTGCCCGGCGGCTCGTCCATCTGCCCGAACACGAGGGCGGTGTCCTTGAGGACGTCGGCCTCGCCGAGCTCGACCCAGAGGTCATTGCCCTCACGGGTGCGCTCCCCGACGCCGGCGAACACCGAGGTGCCGCCGAAGTTGCGGGCGATGCGCTGGATCATCTCCTGGATGAGCACCGTCTTGCCGACGCCCGCACCGCCGAACAGGCCGATCTTGCCGCCCTGCACGTAGGGGGTGAGCAGGTCGACGACCTTGAGGCCGGTCCAGAGCACCTCGGTCTTGCCCTCGAGCTCCTCGAAGGGGGGCGGGTCGCGGTGGATCGTCCAGCGCTCGGCGTCCGCGGCGTAGCCCGGCTCGTCGAGGCAGTCGCCCAGGGTGTTGAACAGGTGGCCCTTGACGACGTTGCCGACCGGCACCGAGATGGCGTGCCCGGTGTCCTGCACGTCCGCACCGCGGACGACGCCGTCGGTGGGCTGCATGGAGATCGTGCGCACGGTGTTGTCGCCGAGGTGCTGCGCGACCTCGAGCGTCATCTTCTTGGTGTTGTCGCCGAGGGTCACGTCGAGCGTGAGGGCGTTGAACAGGTCGGGCACCTCGCCGCGCGGGAACTCCACGTCGACGACGGGGCCGAGGATGCGGGTGATGCGGCCGACGGCACCCTGCGAGCCGTTCTCCTCGGTGCCCGCGGCGGCGTCACTAGCGGTGGACTGGGTCATCGTCAGCTCCCCTACTCGGCGAGGGCGTTGGCGCCGCCAACGATCTCGCTGATCTCCTGCGTGATCTGGGCCTGGCGGGCCTGGTTCGCCTCCCGGGTCAGGTTCTCGACCAGGTCGTTGGCGTTGTCCGTCGCCGCCTTCATGGCGCGCTGCCGGGCCGCCGACTCGGACGCCGCGGCGTCGAGCAGCGCCGCGAACACCCGCGCGCGGAGGTACTTGGGCATGAGCCGGTCGAAGAGCACCTCGGGCTCCGGCTCGAACTCGTACTCGGCCTGCCGCTCCTCGGAGTCCGACCCGGAGCCCCCGGAGTCGGAGTCGCCGGACTCGTCGTCCTCGTCGAGCTCGAGCGGGGCGATCTGCCGGACGACGACGGTCTGGCTCGCGATCGAGTTGAACGCCGTGAACACGACGTGCAGCTCGTCGACGCCGTCCAGGCCCTCGGCGTCCTCGGGCGGGACGAACGACGTCCCGCGCGAGGAGCCGCCGCCCTCGGAGCCCTCGGACGAGCCGTCACCGCCCTGGGAGGAGCCGCCCTGGTCGTCGTCGGACGGGCGCTGGACGGTCTCGCCGTCGCCGGTGAGGAAGACCGCGGTCAGCGTGTCGGCCGCGTGGGTGGCGTTCGGGTAGTCCGGGACCTCGGAGAAGCCGGACCACTGCCCCGCCATCTCGCGATTGCGGAAGCGGTAGTACGACGCGCCCTTGCCGCCGATGACGAACAGCGAGGCCCCACGCCCGGCGCTCTCGTACTCGCGCAGGAGCCGGTCGGACTCACGCAGGACGTTCGCGTTGTAGCCGCCCGCGAGACCCCGGTCGCTGGTGATCACGAGGATCCCGACGCGGCCGGGCTCCTCCCGCGGCACGAGCAGCGGGTGGTCGCTCGCGCCCGCCTTCGCCGCCGTCGTCAGGACGTGGGTGAACTCATCGGAGTAGGGCCGCGCCGCCTGGACGCGGGCCTGCGCCTTGGCGATGCGCGAGGCCGCGACCATCTCCATCGCCTTGGTGATCTGGGCGATGTTCTTGGTCGACCGGATGCGCCGGCGGAGGACGCGCAGGGATGCGGGCATACGGCCTAGCTCCCCGAGCCCTGGGAGGACGACCCGGAGTCCGAGCCGGAGCCCGAGCCGGAGTCGGAGTCGGACGCCTCGGCGTCGGACGAGCTCGAGCCGGAGTCCGAGTCGGAGCCGGAGGACTCGTCCGAACCCTCGTCGCCGTCGGTCTCCGAGTCGCTCTCGCCCACCAGCTCACCGCTGCCGCCGTCGTCCTCGACGGCCTCGCCGGAGCCGGTGGCGAACTGCTGCTTGAACTCCGAGACGGCCTTGTTGAGCCGCTCCTCGCCCTCGTCGGTCAGCTTGCCGGAGTCGCGGATCTCCTGGAGCACCCCGCCGTCGCGGCGGACGTGCTCGAGGAACTCCGACTCGAAGCGCGGGACGTCCTCGACCGGCACCGAGTCGAGGTGACCACGGGTGCCGAGGAAGATCCCGACGACCTCCTCCTCGACCGGGTACGGCTCGCCCTGGCCCTGCTTGAGCAGCTCCATGAGGCGGGCGCCGCGGTCGAGCTGCGCCTGGCTGGTCGGGTCGAGGTCCGAGCCGAAGGCCGCGAACGACTCGAGCTCGCGGTACTGCGCGAGGTCCACGCGCAGGCGGCCGGCGACCGACTTCATCGCCTTGATCTGGGCGTCGCCGCCGACGCGCGACACCGAGTTCCCGACGTTCAGCGCGGGCCGCTGGCCCTGGTTGAACAGGTCGGCCTCGAGGAAGCACTGGCCGTCGGTGATCGAGATGACGTTCGTCGGGATGTAGGCCGCGATGTCGCCGCCCTTGGTCTCGACGATCGGCAGGCCCGTCAGCGACCCGGCGCCGAGCTCGTCGGAGAGCTTCGCGCAACGCTCGAGGAGCCGCGAGTGCAGGTAGAACACGTCGCCCGGGTAGGCCTCACGGCCCGGCGGGCGGCGCAGCAGCAGCGAGATCGCGCGGTAGGCCTCGGCCTGCTTCGACAGGTCGTCGAAGACGATCAGGCAGTGCTTGCCCTGGTACATCCAGTGCTGCGCGATGGCCGAGCCGGCGTAGGGGGCGATGTACTTGAAGCCCGCCGGGTCGGAGGCCGGGGCGGCGACGATGGTCGTGTACTCCATCGCGCCGGCGTCCTCGAGCGCCTGGCGCACGCCGGCGATCGTGGTCCCCTTCTGGCCGATCGCGACGTAGACGCAGCGCACCTGCTGCTGCGGGTCGCCGGTCTCCCAGTTCTCGCGCTGGTTGATGATCGTGTCCGTGCAGACCGCGGTCTTGCCGGTCTTGCGGTCACCGATGATCAGCTGGCGCTGACCGCGGCCGACCGGGGTCATGGCGTCGATCGCCTTGATGCCGGTCTGCAGGGGCTCGCTGACGCTCTGGCGCTCGACGACCGAGGCCGCCTGCAGCTCCATCTCGCGCTCACCCTCGGACTCGATGTCGCCGAGCCCGTCGAGCGGCTGGCCGAGCGGGTTGACCACCCGTCCGAGGAAGTTGTCGCCCACCGGCACCGAGAGCACCCGGCCGGTGCGCGTGACCTGCTGGCCCTCCTCGATGGTCTCGTACGACCCGAGGATGACGACGCCGATCTCGCGCTCCTCGAGGTTCTGGGCCAGGCCCAGGACGCCGCCGGGGAACTCGAGGAGCTCGTTGGTCATGGTCGAGGGCAGGCCCTCGACGTAGGCGATGCCGTCACCCGTCGAGGTGACGATGCCGACCTCCTGACGGGTCGAGTCCGCGGAGTACGAGGACACGTAGTCCTCGATCGCGCTACGGACCTCGTCGGAGGAGATGGTCAACTCGGCCATGGCTTCCGCTCTCGCTAGACGTTAGGGGTGTTCGGGGGAATCAACCGAGCCACTGGTCAGCCCAGTCTCCGGCCGAGCTCGTCGAGCCGGCCCGCGACGCTGCCGTCGATGACCTCGTCCCCGACCTGGATCACGAGACCACCGACCAGGGCGGGGTCGACCTCGAGGTGCAGGGTGATGTCCCGACGGTAGATGCGCGCGAGGGCACCGGCCAGCCGCTCCTGCTGCTGGTCGGACAGGGCGACGGGCGAGCGCACGGTGGCGACCGACCGCTCCCGGCGCTCGGCGGCGAGCTCGGCCAGCCGCTCCAGGCCCTGGGCGACGCCGCGCCCGGTGGGGTGGGCCACGAGCTGCTCGGCGAGCTTGCGGGTGGTGGCCTCGGTGCGGTCGGCCAGCAGCCGCTCCAGCACCTGGTGCTTGCCCTCGGCGTTCGCCGCCGGGTCGGCCAGCAGGCGCTCGAGCTCGGGCTCCGCGGCCACGATGCGGCCGAGGCGGAAGAGCTCGTCCTCGACGGCGTCGAGGCGGCCGTCGCGCTCGGCCGAGATCAGCAGCGCCTCGCGGGCGACGGTGCGCAGGCCGTCGACGAGGTCGTCGGGCTTCGACCACGACGCCGACACCGCGGCCTTGACGACGTCCGCGGTGACCGACGTGACCTGCCCGTCGAGCAGCCGTGACGCCAGTCCCTCGCGGTCCTGGGCGTCGCGGGACGAGTCGGCCAGGGTCCGGCGGAGCACCGGCTCGCGGCGCAGCAGGTCCGCGACGCCGTCGAGCTGGTCGGCCACCGTGCCGAGGTCGCCCGCGCTCGCCTGCTGCGTCGACTCGGAGAGCCGGCGCCGCGTCGACTCGAGCGCGTCGCGGCTCGCGGCGTGGAAGTCGGCGAGGAGCCCGGAGGTGCTCACGACGGTGCTCCGTTCCCCTGGGTGGGCGTGGTGGACGGGCCGGACGGGCCGGCGGTGCCGAACGCCGCCGCCGTGCTGGACCGGCCGGAGCCGTCACCGGACCCGTCGGACCCGTCGGACCCGCCGGGCTGGCTCGCCGACCCGGTCGAGCCGTCGGGGGACCCGCCACCGCCCATCGCCTCGAGCTCGTCGAGGAAGCGGTCGACGCTCTGGCCCTTGCTCGTCTCGTCGGACAGGGACGACTCGACGATCCGCCGGGCCAGCTCGACCGACTGCCGGCCGGTCTCGGCGCGGAGGTCCGCGACGGCCCGCGAGCGGGACGCCTCGAGCGACTGCCGGCCCTGGGCGCGGACGCGTTCCGCCTCCTCCTCGGCCCGGCGGTCCATGTCCTGGCCGATCCGCTCGGCGTCGGCGCGCGCGTCGTCCCGGATGCGGGCCGTCTCGTCGTCGACGCCCGCCAGCCGCTCGCGGCTGCGGGCGAGCTCGGCCTTCGCGTCGGCCTCCATGGCCTCGGCCCGGGCGATGCCCGACTCGATCTGCTTCTTCGTGTCGTCGTGCGACGTCACGAGGTTCGGCCACGCGTAGCGGTAGAGCACGTAGACGAGCAGCGCGAACGCCACCAGGCCGACGATGATCTCCGCCGGATGCGGCAGCGTGGCGTACGGGTGCCCGGCCGGCTGTTCCTCGGCCAGGAGCTCGGTCACGCTCATCGGTTCACCTCCCGCCCCTGCGGTGTCGACCGGTCAGGGACAAATCAGATGGCGAACGCGAGGACCAGACCGATGATGGCGAGCGCCTCGGAGAGGGCGAAGCCGATGAACGCGATGGTCTGCAGCTGGCCGCGGGCCTCGGGCTGGCGGGCCACACCGTTGATGAAGGCCGCGAAGACGATGCCGACGCCGATACCGGGGCCGACGGCGGAGAGGCCGTAGCCGACCATGTTGAGGCTGCCCTGAACCATGAGGGGTTCCTTTCCAGACGGGTCGTTCGGGAATCGGGGAGGGAGGGGTCCCGCCGGGGACTCAGTGCTCGTCGGCCAGCGAGGCGCCGATGTACGACGCGGTGAGGATCGTGAAGATGTACGCCTGCACGACCTGGATGAACGCCTCGAAGAACGTCATCACGATGGCGAACAGGAACGCGAACGGCGAGAGGATGTTCAGCACCAGCGAGTCGGCCACCGTGAGCATGTACTCGCCGCCGAAGATGAAGACCAGCAGCAGCAGGTGGCCGGCGAGCATGTTGCCGAACAACCGCAGGGAGAGCGTGACCGGACGCAGGATGAAGTTCGAGATGAACTCGATCGGGGTCAGCACGATCCGGACGGCCCAGGGCACCCCGGGCGGCCAGGTCTGCAGCTTGACGTAACCGCCGAAACCCTGCTTGCGGATGCCGACGTAGTTGTAGATCACCCACGTGACCATGGCCAGCGCGTACGCCATGCCCGGGTGCGAGAACGTGGGGAACTGGATGAAGGGGAAGATGCCGAAGACGTTGTTCACCAGGATGAAGGCGAACAGCGCCACCAGGTAGGGCACGTACCGGCGGAACTCCGGGCCGATGTTGTCACGCGCGATCTGGTCGCGCACGACGCCCTGGAACTTCTCCGCGAGGAACTGCAGACGTCCCGGCACGATGCTCGGCTTCTTCGTCGCGAGGGCGAAGAAGCCGTAGACGATGAGCGCCGCGATGATCATCTGGATCGCGGGCTTGTCGAACCACTCCAGGACCGGGACGCCCTCGAAGATGGGCGGGATGTTGAAGTCCTCGACACCGGGTGCCTTGAAGCCCTCCGCGGGCGCGCCCGGCGGCACCGGCGGCGCCGGCACCTGCGTCCAGACCGACGAGATCACCCGTGCTGCTCCTTCCGGTCCTCCGGGCCGGCGGGTTCACCGGGTCGAGGGGGGTCGGGGGGGACGTAAAGGTATCGGATGTAGATCAGGGCGAAGGATGCAACCCCTCCGGCCAGAAGGCCGATGAGGAGGAACCACCGCGTCGACAGGAGGACGTCGAGTACCCAGCCGAGCCCCCCGAACACCAGGAATCCGGTGATCAGGTGGGAAAGGATCGTCCAGGCTTCCGCCGGTGAGTGGTCGGACCCCTGCGCGGGGGTACGTCCCGCATCTCCGCGGAGGCTGTCCTGCGCCATCGGGGCGCACCATATCAGCAGGTTCGTCACAGTCCACTACGGGCCGTCGGAGGCCACACGGCCGGTCGGGCGACCCCCGGACGAGCCCTAGACCGCGATCGTGGGGGTGCGCAGGCGGGCGAAGGCGATGACCTCCCCGGCGATGAACGCGATCGCCGTCGGGCCGAGCGCGAGCGCCGCGATGCGGGTGTCGACCACGCCGAGCGCCTGGAGCACCAGGAAGACCACGAGCAGCAGCCCGAGCTTGGCCATCATCGACACCAGCGCGGCGGCCATGACCACCATGGGGTCGGCGGCGGCGGTCCAGCGCATCACGAGCGGGCCGAGCGAGCAGACCCCGATGACGACGACCGCGCCGACGATCGCGGCGACGACGCCGGTCACCCCGGCCAGCAGGCCTGCGACGACGGCGGCGAGCACCGCGACCACCAGGGCGGGCCAGAGCCCACCGCGCAGCATGGCCCGGCTGGCCTCGAGGACCTGGGCGGTGGTGGCGGCGCTGGAGTGGGAGGTGCCGGTCAGCGGGCTCTCGGGGGTGCGGTCGGGCTCGGGGCTGGTCATGAGGGGTCCTCGAGGTTCGGCTGGGGAGTCGAGAGGTCAGGCGCGGGTGCGCAGGCGGGGCACGGCGGAGGCCAGCACGGCGACGAGCACGCCGGCGGTGACCAGCCAGACCACCACGAACGCGTTGTCGACGAGCGCCAGCGCCACCGCGCCGAACGCCAGCACCCCGGCCCACAGGTAGATGAGCAGCACGGCGCGGCGCTGCGAGTGCCCGATCTCGAGCAGGCGGTGGTGCAGGTGCATCTTGTCCGGCGCGAACGGGCTGGTGCCCGCGCGGGTGCGCCGCACGACGGCCATCAGCAGGTCGAGCAGCGGTACGAACACCACCGCCGCGACGACGATCAGGGGCGTGACCAGCGCGAGGGCGCCGGTCGCGCCGGTGGTCGAGTAGTTGGTGCGCCCCGACGCGGTGGTGGTGGCCGCGGCGAGGGTCAGCCCGATGAACATCGAGCCGGAGTCGCCCATGAACAGGCGGGCGGGCTGGAAGTTGTGCGGCAGGAAGCCGGCGCAGGCACCGGCGAGCACCGCGGCGATGAGCGCCGGCGGGTAGGCGTTGACGTCGCCGTTCTGCTGGCCGAGCAGGCCGAGCGCGAACGCGCAGGTGGCCGTGGCGGCGATCGTGCCGATCCCCGCGGCGAGACCGTCGAGGCCGTCGACGAAGTTCATCGCGTTGACCAGCAGCACGCACAGGAACACGGTGATGAGCACGCCCTGGTCCTGCCCGAGCAGCAGCACCGACCCCGTGCTCCCTCCCGTGCCGCCCCACGGCAGGTACACCGCGGTCCACTGCACGCCCATGAGCACGAGCACCCCGGCCGCGGTCGCCTGGCCGGCGAGCTTCGTGAGGGCGTCGAGGCCGAAGCGGTCGTCCAGCGCCCCGACCACCACGATCACGCCGCCGGCGACGAGCACCGCGAGCGTCTCGTTCGAGTAGTCGAAGGCGCGCCGCAGCACCGGCAGCTGGCTGGCGACGAACACGCCGCCGAGCACGCCGAGGTAGATCCCGACCCCGCCGAGGCGCGGGATCGGGATCGTGTGCACGTCACGGCCGCGCGGGACCGCGATCGCGCCCCACCGCAGCGCGAGCCGGCGGATCAACCCGGTCAGCAGGTAGGTGACGACGGCCGCGGACAGCCCGACCAGGAGGTACTCCCGGATCGGGAGCCCCATGGGGGCGAAGTCCGGTGTCGGGCCCACGGAGTCCGAGGGTAGCCCGAGAGTCGTCTAGCGCGGGTACGCGGGGAACCGCGACACGAGCGCGCCGACCTCGTCGCGCACGTCGGCGAGGGTCTGCTTGCCGTCCTCGGTGGTCTCGTCGGCGGTGACCGCCCCGGCGATGAGGCGCGCGACGTCGCCCATCTCGGCCTCGGTCATGCCCTGGGTGGTGATCGACGGCGAGCCCACGCGGATGCCCGAGGCCGTCATCGGCGGCTGCGGGTCGTACGGGATGGCGTTCTTGTTCAGCGTGATGGCGGCCAGGCCGCTGCGGGCCTCGGCCTCCTTGCCGGTGACGCCGAGGGGCTGCAGGTCGAGCAGCGCGAGGTGGGTGTCGGTGCCGCCGGAGATCGCCCGCATCCCGTGCGACTCGAGCGCGGACGTGAGCGCCTGGGCGTTGGCGATGACCTGCCGGGCGTACTGCTGGTACTCCGGGGTCGCCGCCTCGGCGAGCGCGACCGCCTTGCCGGCCACCGCGTGCATCAGCGGGCCGCCCTGCAGGAACGGGAAGACGGCCTTGTCCAGGGCCTTCGCGTGCTCGGCCTTCGAGACGAGCATGCCGCCGCGCGGGCCGCGCAGGACCTTGTGCGTCGTGAAGGTGACGACGTCGGCGTAGGGCACGGGGCTGGGGATCGCCTGGCCGGCGACGAGGCCGATGAAGTGGGCGGCGTCGACCCAGAGGATCGCGCCGACCTCGTCGGCGATCTCGCGGAACCTGGCGAAGTCGATGAGGCGCGGGTAGGCGGTGGCCCCGGCGACGATCATCTTCGGGCGGTGCTGGAGGGCCAGCTCGCGCACCTGGTCGTAGTCGATGAGGTGGTCGTCCTCGCGCACGGTGTAGGGCACCGGCTCGAACCACTTGCCCGAGAAGCTGACCTTCGCGCCGTGGGTGAGGTGGCCGCCGTGGGGCAGGCTCATCGCCAGCACCTTGTCGCCCGGCTGGCAGAACGCGGCGTAGACGGCGAGGTTGGCGTTGGCGCCCGAGTGCGGCTGCAGGTTGGCGTGCTCGGCGCCGAAGAGGGCCTTCGCGCGCTCGATGCCGATCTCCTCGGCGCGGTCGACGACCTCGCAGCCGCCGTAGTAGCGCCGGCCCGGGTAGCCCTCGGCGTACTTGTTCGACAGCGTCGAGCCGAGCGCGGCGAGCACCGCGGGGCTGGTGAGGTTCTCGCTCGCGATGAGCTGCAGCCCGCCGCGCAGCCGACCGAGCTCGTCGTCCACGACCTGCGCGATCTCGGGGTCCACGGCCCGCAGCGCGTCGTAGTCCGGGCCCCAGAAGTGCGGTGAGTCGGCTGCCATGTGGGCCCACGTTACCGGCCGTTCGGGCACCCGGGCTGCCCCCGTGGTAGCTACCTCACAGCCGGACGGGGATGCCCACCACCCGCGAGACGTCCTCGGCGCTCACCGCGCCCTCACGCCGCAGGCGGGGGGTCTCGCCGGTCAGGTCGACGATCGTCGAGCCGACGCCCGAGGCGCAGACGCCACCGTCGAGGTAGACCTCCACGGCGTCGCCGAGCTGGTCGCGCGCCTCCTGCGCCGTGGTCGCCGGCGGCTGCCCGGAGACGTTGGCGCTGCTCTGGGCCAGGGGGCCCGTCTCGCGCAGCAGCTCGAGCGCGACCGGGTGCAGGGGCATCCGCAGCATCACCGTGCCGCGGGTCGTACCGAGGTCCCAGGCCAGGCTGGGCGCGTGCGGCAGCACGATCGACAGCCCGCCGGGCCAGAACGCCTCGACGAGGTCGCGGGCCACCGGCGGCACCGTGCCGACCAGCCCGTCGATCGTCGACCAGCTGCCGACGAGCACCCCGAGGGGCATGTCCGGCCCGCGGTGCTTGGCGGCGAGCAGGTCGGCGACCGCCCGGGCGTCGAAGGCGTCGGCGACGATGCCGTAGAGCGTGTCGGTGGGGATGACGGCGAGCCGGCCCGCGCGGACCGCGGCGGCCGCGGCGGCCAGTCCGGTGGGGCGCGTCGCCGGGTCCTCGCAGTCGTAGACCATGGCCACGGGGCGCCAGCCTAGGCGCGGTGCCCGGAGGTCACGCGGGGGCGTCCGGCGAGGTCGGTGACGGTCGCGACGCCGGTGAACCCGGCCGCCGCGAGCACGTCGCGCACGGCCGCGGGGTGCGACTCGTCGTGCTCGAGCGCCACCGCTCCCCCGCCGCGCAGCAGCCGGTGGGCCAGCGTCGCCACGGGGCGGACCACGTCGAGGCCGTCGGCGCCGGCGAAGACGGCGACGTGCGGGTCGGCAACGACCTCGGGCGGCACCGCGGTGCCCTCGGGCACGTAGGGCGGGTTGCAGGTGACGACGTCGACGGTGCCGTCGAGACCGGCGAGCACACCGGGCACGGTCACGTCGGCCTCGTGCACGGTGACGCCCGTCCCGGCGGTGTTGCGTCGCGCCCAGACCAGCGCGCCGGGGTCGGCGTCGACGGCGTGCACGGTGGCGTCCGGGCGCGCGTGGGCGATCGCCAGCGCGAGGGCCCCGGTGCCGGTGCAGAGGTCGACGACGACGGGCCGCTCGCGACCGTGCAGCAGCCCGAGCGCGAGCTCGAGCAGCGTCTCGGTCTCCGGACGCGGGACGAACACCCCGGGCCCGACCGCCACCTCGACCGGGCCGAGCACGGCCGTCCCCACCAGGTGCTGCAGGGGCTCGCGGGCCGCGCGGCGCGCCACGAGGTCCTCGAGCACGCGGGCCTGCTCGGCGTCGGGCGGGTCGGCGAGCAGCAGCCGTCCCCGCGGGACACCCAGGGCGTGTGCGACCAGCAGCTCGGCGTCGACGCGGGGCGAGGCCACGCCGGCCGCGGCCAACCGCTCGGTGAGCCGGACGAGGAGCGCGCGCACGGTCAGGACGTGGCGCCCTCGGCCGCGGTCGCCATGCGCTCCGCGCGGTCGGCGGCGCGCAGGGCGTCGAGCACGCCGTCGAGGTCGCCGTCGAGCACGCGGTCGAGGTCGTGCGACTTGTAGCCGATGCGGTGGTCGGAGATCCGGTTCTCGGGGAAGTTGTAGGTGCGCACCCGCTCCGAGCGGTCGACCGTGCGGACCTGGCTGCGCCGGTCGGCCGACGCCCGGTCCTGCGCGGCCTCGTCCGCGATGGCCTGCAGGCGGCTGCGCAGCACCTCGAGGGCGCGCGCCTTGTTCTGCAGCTGGCTGCGCTCGTTCTGGCAGCTCACGACCACGCCCGTGGGCAGGTGCGTGATCCGCACCGCGGAGTCGGTGGTGTTGACGCCCTGGCCGCCCTTGCCCGACGAGCGGAACACGTCGATGCGCAGGTCCTTCTCGTCGATGACGACGTCCGGCGCCTCGTCGGCCTCCGGGTAGACGAGCACCCCGGCCGCGGAGGTGTGGATGCGGCCCTGCGACTCGGTGACGGGCACGCGCTGCACGCGGTGCACCCCGCCCTCGTACTTCAGCCAGGACCAGACGCCGTCGGGGTCGTTGCCGGGGGCGCTGACGGTGACGGTGACGTCCTTGTAGCCGCCGAGGTCGGACTCGGTGGCCGAGAGCACCTCGACCCGCCAGCCCCGGCGCTCGGCGTAGCGGGAGTACATGCGCAGCAGGTCGCCGGCGAACAGCGCCGACTCCTCGCCGCCCTCCCCCGACTTGACCTCGATCACCGCGTCGTCGCCGTCCTTGGGGTCGCGCGGCACCAGCTGCTCGGCCAGGCGGCCCTGCAGGGTCTCGACGCGGACGGCGAGGTCGTCGGCCTCGGCGGCGAACGCGGGGTCCTCGCGGGCGAGCTCGCGGGCGTCGGCGAGGTCGGCCTCGGCGGCGCTGAGCTCACCGACGGTGGCCACCACGGGCGCGAGCGCGGCGTAGCGGCGGCCCAGCGAGCGCGCGAGCGTCGCGTCGGCGTGCACCTCGGGGTCGGCCAGGCGCGCCTCGAGGCCCGCGTGCTCCTCGAGCAGCGCGGTGACGGCCGCGCCCGCGGCGGTCTGCTGGGTCACGACCCCTCCTCCTGGCTCTCCCGTCCCGACACGCACGACGCCCGCCGCCCCCGGCTCGGTGGCACGGGGACGACGGGCGTCGAGGGAGCTACTTGCGGCCGGCGCGCTTGCCGTAGCGGGCCTCGAAGCGGGCCACGCGGCCGCCGGTGTCCATGATCCGCTGCTTGCCCGTGTAGAAGGGGTGGCAGGCGGAGCAGACCTCGACGGTGATGTTGCCGCCGGGCTTGGTGCTGCGGGTGGTGAACGAGTTGCCGCAGCCGCACAGCACCTGGGTCTCGTGGTAATCGGGGTGGATGCCGCTCTTCACGGATCGAGGTCCTCTCGCGTCGTGGTCGCCGGGTCCCCTCGGCCGCGCCGTCGAGTCTGGGGTGAACCGGTACCGGATGTGCGGGCCATTCTCTCAGGACCGCCCGCTGTGCTGCACAACCACCTCGGGGGTCGGGTTGTTCCCGTCCCGCGGGGCCGCCACGAGCACCTCCAGGCCCGCCGCCTCGGCCCCGTCGGCGTCGAGGACCGCCACGTACTCGTTCTTGAGCCGCCCGCCGTCCCCGGCGAAGACGCCGGTCCGGAACGGGTAGACGCCCACGGTCGGCGCGGTGCCCGGCGCGCCGGTGGCGATGGCGTGGTCGAGGTCGCGGTTGGCGCGGCGCATCGCCGCGAGCAGCCGGTGCGCGGCCGCGGCGGGGTCGGCCAGCGTGCGTCCCTCCGCGAGCTGGAGGGCGAGGTGCAGCTGCCGGTCGCCGCGGCGGTCCTCGTAGGAGACCACCCGGTGGTTCTCGACGGCGGCCACCAGCTCGGGGTCGCCGGCGACGGCGTCGCGGACCCCGTCGGGCGGGACCACCGCGCCGTTGTGGTCCACCGAGTGGTCGCTGCGCCCGTACTGCAGCAGCAGGGGCAGGTCGAGGACGCGCTCGTCGAGCACGCTCTGCAGGCCGAAGCGGCGCAGGACCGACACGACGTCGCGCATCCGCACCACGTGCCCGCGGTCGTGGATGTTGTAGCGGATGCGGGGGTCGACGTTCTGCGGGCGCGTGATGGTGACGACCAGCTCGCCGGCCTCGTTCTCCTCGACGAGGTAGGCGTACGGGTTGTACTGGAAGATGTTGGGCAGCACGCCGTACTCGTCCTGCCTGGTCAGGGCCGCGGTGAGCGCCGGGTCGGCGGCGATCGCGCGGCGCAGGGCGATGGTGAACTCGGTCTCGACGGCGATGCTGATCTCCAGGTCGCTCGCCCCGTAGGCGCCGACGACCTTCCGCGCGCGGCGCAGGACGTGGTCGCGCATCCCCTCGCTGATCCCCTCGCCGCCGAAGGCGCAGACCACGTCGTAGGCGGCCCAGTCCAGCCGGTCGTCCTCCAGCAGGCCCTTGAGGAACGGCGGGTAGCTGGTGATCACGTAGGTGTAGCCGGTGCCGAACTCGCGCATCGTGTTGATGATCTTGTCGCGGTCCGGTCCGGTGGACTTGATCGTCGAGACCCGGGTGAGGGCCGCGGTGACGTTCATGCCGGTCGCCCAGGCGCCGAGGGAGAAGGCGTTGATGACGAACACCGGGCGGTCCGGCGACGCGTGGCGCAGGAAGCCGACGCGCAGCACCTCGCGGGAGGCACGCCGCTCGACCGGGCCGCGGACCCAGCTGGTCGGGGTGCCCGTCGAGCCCGACGACTCGTCGACGACGACCCCCCGGCGCGGCAGCCGGCCGCCCACGCACCGCTCGGGGATGGGGTAGCGCGTGACGTACGAGCGCTTGTCGGTCTCGGGGAGCGCCGCGAGCGCCGTCGTCGTCACCCCGTGCTCGGCCAGGAAGGCCCGGTAGGCCGGGACGCGGCGCACGGTGCGGGCGACGGTGCGCTGGGCGCGCCGGCGGCCGAGCCACCAGCGCAGCCGCTCGAAGCCGGGCGCGAGGAGCAGGGCGTGGGTCCGGGGTGAGCGGCCGAGCAGGTCGACCAGGAGCTCCTGGAACCACCAGAGGACCCTCATCGGGCCACCGTCGCGGCGTCGCGGTCCAGCAGCATCGCGTCGAGGCGGCGTCGCCACGCCCGCGGCGGCTCCTGCCCGGTGCCGTACCGGAAGAGCATCCACGCCATCCGGCCGCCCGACTCGTCGATGCCGGCGCGCTCGACGAACGCGGCGTGCGAGCGCGGGTTGGTGATCACCGTGCCGAAGGGGTGCAGGTAGACGCCGTGGCGGGTGAGGGCGAGCCAGATCCGCAGGAAGCAGCGGCCGGCCTCGACGTGGTCGCGCGGTGTCTCGAACGGGCCGGTGAGCCAGCCCAGCTCGCGCACCCCGCGCATCGTCGCGAGGTAGGCCCGGCGGAAGACGCCCCCGATCACCGGCAGGTCCCACAGCCACCGGTGGCGCATCGCGACCCGCAGCAGCGGGCCGGGGATCAGCATGGTCTCGGCCGAGAGGCCGTCGCGCGTGGCCGCCGCCTGCCGCGTCGACGTGCGGATCCAGGCGAGGATCTCGGCGTGGACCGCGTCGTCGCGCAGGTCGTCGAAGAGCGTCTCCTGGTTGACCCGGATCAGGTCGTCCACGAGCCCGCGCTCGCCGGTGCGCCCGAACTCCTGGCCCATCGCGGCGGCGATCGCCGCGACCTCGGCGGTGTCCCGCGGGTCGACGGGGCGGCGGTCGTAGGGGCGACGGGACGTCCGCCGCCGGTGGAACGCCTCCGACTGCTCACGCGCCTCCGTCGTGACGGGCACCGGGGCGAGCTCCAGGTGCCCGAGCAGGTGCTGGCGCCGCGGCGAGTCGAAGTCCATCTCGGTCAGGCGCAGGTCCTCGTGGACCGCCCAGCCGTGCGCCGCGGCGACCGTCGCCAGCGACTCGAGGTAGACGCCGACGCAGACGTGCGCGAACGGGATGCCGAAGTTCTCGGCGGGCAGACCGCGGTCGAGGTCGTAGAAGAGGTCCGCGCGCCGGTCGTCGTGCACGCGCACGGTGATCGGCTGCGAGTTGTGCGGCGAGGGGTAGCGGCGCGCCTCGTCCAGGAGCGTCCGCCAGGGTCCGGGCAGGTGGGGCGCTGTGAGCTGGTCCGTCATGCCGCCCAGCCTCGGCCGCGACCCGGTGCCGGGTCTGCCGTGGAACTACTCAACCCCGGACGCAGCGAACGCGCCGTTCGTGCGCCTAGGCGCAGCGAACAGCGCGTTCGCTACCACGGGAAGGTCAGTCCTCGTCCTTGCCGGGCGTCGTCTTGGCGACCTGCATGAGGAACTCGATGTTGGTCCGCGACTTGCGGAGCCGGTCGAGGACGAGCTCGATGGCCTGCTGGGAGTCCAGCGCGGCGAGCACGCGGCGCAGCCGGTGGGTCACCGCCATCTCGTCGGGCGAGAGCAGCAGCTCCTCCTTGCGCGTCCCCGACGGGTCGGGGTCGATCGCGGGGAAGATGCGCTTGTCGGCGAGCTTCCGGTCGAGCTTGAGCTCCGCGTTGCCGGTGCCCTTGAACTCCTCGAAGATCACCGTGTCCATCGTCGACCCGGTCTCGACCAGGGCCGTCGCGAAGATGGTGAGCGAGCCGCCGTCCTCGATGTTCCGCGCCGCGCCGAGGAAGCGCTTCGGCGGGTAGAGGGCGGTCGAGTCGACACCACCGGACAGGATGCGCCCGGAGGCCGGGGCCGCGAGGTTGTACGCGCGGCCGAGACGGGTGATCGAGTCGAGCAGGACCACCACGTCGTGACCCATCTCGACCAGGCGCTTCGCCCGCTCGATGGCCAGCTCCGAGAGCGAGGTGTGGTCCGACGGCGGCCGGTCGAAGGTCGAGGCGATGACCTCGCCCTTCACCGAACGCTGCATGTCGGTGACCTCCTCCGGCCGCTCGTCGACGAGCACGACCATGAGGTGGACCTCGGGGTTGTTCGTGGTGATCGCGTTGGCGATCGCCTGCAGCACCATCGTCTTGCCGGCCTTCGGCGGCGAGACGATCAGCGCGCGCTGCCCCTTGCCGACGGGCATGACCAGGTCGATCACGCGCGTCGTCAGCAGGTGCGGCTCGGTCTCGAGGCGCAGCCGCTCGTTGGGGTAGAGCGGGGTGAGCTTGGTGAACTCGGGGCGGCGCTTGGCCTGCTCCGGGTCCAGCCCGTTGATCGAGTCGATGCGGACCAGCGGGTTGAACTTCTGCCGGTTCTGCTCGCCCTCGCGCTGCTGGCGCACCTGGCCGGTGACCGCGTCGCCGCGGCGCAGGCCGTGCTTGCGCACGAGCGACATCGACACGTAGACGTCGTTCGGCCCGGACGCGTAGCCCGAGGTGCGGACGAACGCGTAGTTGTCCAGCACGTCGAGGATGCCGGCGACCGGGATGAGGACGTCGTCGTCGCGGACCTCCGGCTCGCCGCCCCCGCCGCCCTGCCCGCGCTCGTTGCGCTCGCCGCGGTCGTTGCGGTTGCGGCGACGGTCGCGGAAGCGCCGGCCGCGCCGGCGGCCACCGCCCTCCTCGTCGTCCTCGTCGTCGTCCCCGCGCTGGTTGGTCTGCTGCTGACCACCCTGCTGCTGACCACCCTGCTGCTGATCCCGCTGCGGCTGATCCCGCTGCGGCTGATCCCGCTGCGGCTGATCACGCTGCTGGGGGTCCCGCTGCTGCTGGCCGCCGCGCTGACCGTCGCGCTGGCCGTCACGCTGCTGGCCGCCCTGACCGTTCTGGTCGGGCCGCCCGCCCTGCTGACGGTCGCGGTCGCGCTGGCGGCGGGACTGCCCGTCGCGCTGGTCGCGGCCGGCGTCGCCGTCGGACTCGGGCGCGATCTCGGGCGCGGAGTCCGGTGCGATCTCCGATGTCGCGTCGGCGGTGACGCCGTCGGGCGGCGTGGTGTCGGTGTCGCCACTGCCGCCCGTCGCCTCG
>NZ_BAABHO010000048.1:0-50987 GCF_039542135.1 Actinomycetospora chlora | reverse complement strand
CGGACCCATGTTCCGCCTCGACCCCCACGCCCAGGCCCGCGGACGCGGCTGCCCCATCTGAGGCGGCGCGGCGTGATCGAGGCCGTCGACGCCGCGAACGGCTGAGGGTCCGGGTCAGGCGCCGTCGAAGTCCGCCGCCGTCATGCCGGCGGGGTGGCCGGCCGGCCACTGCACCAGCTCGATGCGGTAGCCGTCGGGGTCGGTCAGCCAGGACGTCCGCATCCCGGCACCGTGCTGGGTCGGCGTCTCGGCCGGCAGGCCGCGGGCGGCGAGCGAGGCGACGGTCGCATCGAGGTCGTCGGTCTGGACGACGAGGTGGTTGACGGCGTCGGTGCTCGTGACGGGACGCGCGGGGTCGTGGACGAGCTCGAGCGTGGCGAACGGGTCGTCCGGCAGCGCGAGCACGGTCAGGCTGCCGAACGGGGTGTCGGGGACGCGGCCGAGCTCGCGGTAGCCGAGGGCCGTGTAGAAGCCCAGCGAGCGGTCCAGATCGGTGACGCGGAGCCCGAGGTGGAGCGTGCGCATGGGCGGCAGCCTAGGAGCGGCCCGTGCGGCCCCGGCTCGGATGTCCTCGCGACCCGCGGGCCCGGCTGGTCGTCGGTGTGGGAGCGGACCGGGAGCCGCCCGGGAGGTGGGCGGGCGACCGTGACCCCGTCGCTCCACGCCGCCTCGGGAGGTCCTCGTGCCCGGTTCGTCGACCACCCAGGTGGTCCTGGACCTCATCGGCATCGCCGTCGGTGGGGCCGCCGGCGCGCTGACCGCCGTCCGCTCCGGGATGCACTACATGGGCTGCCTCCTGCTGGGCCTGGTCACCGGGATCGGTGGTGCGCTGACGCGCGACGTGCTCCTGGGTGCCGTCCCGCCCGCCGCCCTCACCGACTGGCGCTACCTGACCGCCGGGCTGGCCGCGGCGCTGCTCGCGCAGCACCTCCACCCGCTGCTCAGCCGCGTCGAGCGCGTCGTCGACCTCGCCGACGCCGTGTGGCTCGGGCTCTTCTCCGTGGCCGGCGCCCTCAAGGCGGTCCACCTCGGGGCGCCCCCGATGGCGAGCGTGCTGCTCGGCGTGATCACCGGGATCGGCGGCGGCGTGCTCCGCGACGTCCTGGTCGACCGGAAGCCGGTCGTGCTGACCCAGGAGATCTACGTGCTGCCCGCGCTGCTCGGGTCGCTGGTCGTGGTCACCGCCCCGTTCCTCGGCTGGCCGAGCGGGGCCGCGACGATCCCGGGGGCCCTGCTCTGCACCGCCGTGCGGGTCGTCGCGATCCGCCGCGGCTGGCGCGGGCCGGTGGTCGGGCGCCGAGACGGGGCGTCCGAGTCGTCCCGGTAGCGCGCGCCCGTCACACCGTCGCGGGGGACTCCGACGGCCTACGCCGGCGGGCGGGAGACGTCGTCGACGGTCAGCGTCCCGAGGTCGGTGTTGGCGATCCAGACCTCGGTCCCGTCCGGCGACACGGCGAGCGCCACGCCGTCGGCGTACTGCTCGACGAACCAGCCGACGGTCACCGCGCGCGTCGCGGTGTCGACGGCGGCGAGGACCGGCGGGTCGGTGGCCAGCACGGCGAACACGCGGGCGCCGTCGCGGGAGACGGCCAGTCCCGAGACCGGACCGGGCAGCGCGACCTCGCCGACGGGCGTCGCGCGGTCGGGGTCGACGACGGTCAGCGCGTGCCGGGGTTCGGTGCTGCCGAGGTAGGCCACGTCGCCGCCCGGTGCGGCGACGGCGAGGTGGGCGGGCGCGGCGAGCCGGATCGACGTCGCGGGCACGCCCGTGCGGGTGTCGACGACCTCCGCGGTCGCGCGCTGGTCGTCGACCGTCAGCAGCCGGGACCCGTCGACACCCGCCGTGAGAGCGGTGACCCGGCGGTCGAGCCGTCCCGTGGTCCGCCCGCTCGCCAGGTCCACGACGAGGACGCCGCCGCGGACCGGCACGAACGCGGTCGTCCGGCGGGCGTCGAGGACCGGCGACCCGACGGCCGGCTCGGGCAGGACCCGGGTGGCCACGACCGCCGACCGCCGCAGGTCGACCACGACGAGCTCGTCGCGCCCGGGGCGGGTGGTGGCGACGAGGAGCTGCTCCCCGGCGGCGTCGGCGACGGCGCCGACGGTGCGGCCCTCGCCGAGCGGGATCTCGGCGACGACGGAGCGCGCGCGGGTGTCGAGCACCGTGACCGTGCGGCTGCCCGCGTTGGCGATGACGGCGTCGGCGCCGCTCGCGGTGAAGGCGACGGCGACGGGGCCGAGCCCGATGGAGATCCCCGTGCCGGTGTAGCGGCGCACGGCGGTGACGCCCACGACGAGCACCAGGGCGACGAGCGCGGCGACCAGCGTGCGGCGGGCCCAGCGCGGCAGCGACCAGGGGGCCACGGGCGCCCAGCGGTGCGGGGCGACGCGGCGCTCGGGCGGCTCCGGGTCCGGCGCCGGGGGCGCCAGCGGGGTGGTCGGACGGCGCCGCAGGGCCGCCGCCGCGTCCGCCGCCAGCGCTCCGGCGGTCGCGTACCGCGCCCCCGGGTCCTTCGCCATGCCCCGCGCGACCACCTCGCCCAACGCCGCGGGGACGTCGTCGGGCAGGACGGGCGGCGAGAGGTAGAGGTGCGCCCCGACCTGCTCCGCCGGATCCCCGTCACCGAACGGCGGCGCGCCGGTGAGGCACTCGAACAGGACGCAGGCCAGCGCGTAGACGTCGGACCGGGCGTCCGCGGGTCCCGCGCGCAGCCGCTCCGGCGCCATGTACGCGAGCGTGCCGATCACCTGGCCGTCCCCGGCGACGCTCACCGAGCCCGCGGGCCGGGCGACGCCGAAGTCGGCGAGGTGGGCGAAGTCGTCCGGGCCCACGAGCACGTTCGAGGGCTTGACGTCACGGTGCACCAGCCCTGCGGCGTGGGCGGCGTCGAGGGCGGCCGCGACCTGGGTGACCAGCCCGACCGTCCGCCGCGCGTCGAGGGGCCCGTCCCGCAGCAGCGTGCCGAGGTCGGTGCCGTCGACGAGCCGCATGTCGAGGTAGAGCTGGCCGTCGATCTCGCCGTAGTCGTGCACGGGGACGACGTGCGGCTCCCGCAGCTCGGCCGCCGCCTCGGCCTCGCGGCGGAACCGCTGCCGGTAGGCCTCGTCGGCACCGAAGCGGGGGTGCAGGAGCTTGAGGGCGACCCAGCGCGAGCGGCGGGTGTCCCACGCCCGGAACACCTCGCCCATCCCGCCGCTGCCCAGCGACCGGTCCAGGCGGTAGGGACCCAGCTCGGCGGCCACGCCGTCCAGCGTCCCCGAGCGCGGTCGCGGTCACCACCGCCCGGCGGGTCAGGCCCCCGCGGCGTCGAGTCGCGCGCGGACCGCCGCCAGGCGGTCGGCCAGTTCGGCCTCGTCGATGACGTGGCGGGTCACCAGCGAGTGCGCCAGCGCGACGAGCTGGTTCTCGGGATGGGGCAGCGAGCCGTAGACGTCCCGGGAGAGGCGGTCCTCGTCGTCGCGCCGGGTGAGCACGGGCAGCGTCGCGCCCTCCTCGTCGAGCGCGTCGCACATCGCGTCGAGGCTGGACTTCCACGGCGGCACCGGGTTGGTGACCCCGTACCGGGCGGCCATCCGTCCCCACGTCTGGTCGTGCTCGACGATCCGCTCCAGCGTCCGCACCCGGGCGGACGGCAGGTCGTGGCCGGTCGTCATGCCTCACCCCCGGCCTCGCTGCCCGCCACCGGGCGGAGCGCGGGGTGCAGCGGGCGGGTCGCGTTCGTGGTGACCCCGGGCTTCGGCAACGCGACCCCGATCAGGCAGTCCCGCGTCACGATCTCGGCGAGCGCCGCCTCGCTCCACCCCTCCGTGCCGTCCGGTCGGACGGGCAGCACCATGAAGCGGTGCTTGGAGTTGGAGTCCTCGACGCGGATCTCGACGTCCTCGGGCAGGTAGAGCCCGAACTCCGCGAGGACCTGGCGCGGCCAGCGCACGATCCGGCGCCGGTAGTTCGGCGTCCGGTACCACTCCGGTGACATGCCCAGGATCGGGCGGGGATAGCAGGAGCAGAGGGTGCAGACGATGACGTGGTGCACCGTCGGGGTGTCCTCGAGCACCTCGAACGCCGTGAAGTCGCTCGGGGTGCCGAACCCCGTCGGGTGCAGCCAGTCGACGCCCAGCTCTTTCGACGCGGCGATCGCGTCGTCCAGCGCCAGCCGCCGGAAGTCCGGATCGACCCACGCCCGGGCGACGAACCGGGACCCCGCGGCCGGCTCGAGCTGCTCCACGTGCTCGGTGTAGCGCCGGTGGTCCTCGGCGGTGAACAGACCCTTCTCGATGGCGAGCTCGCGCAGGGCGATCTCCAGCACCTCGAAGTCGGTGACCTCCTCGACCATCGGTGCCGTGCCGGCGTGGTCGTGCGTGTCGTGCCCCGCCATTCCGTGTCCTCCTCGTCCCCGCGACCTGGTGGCTAGGCCGCCCGACGGAGCCAGCGCTCCGAGATCTCCGCCTGGAGCGTGTCGCCCGCGCACCCCGTGTACGCCTCCCAGAGGTCGGCCATCCGGAAGCGCACGATGTAGAACCACTCCGGTTCCTGGTCCTCGCGGTCGAAGGCCTCGTCCTCGGGCGCGAGGCTCTCGTAGGAGACCTTGGCGACCGTCCCACGCTTCCCCCGCAGGTACTCCTGCGTGCGCGTGTAGAAGATCGTCGGCAGCTCGCGCACGCACACGTCGTCCCCGACCGCGAAGCCCGGCGTGCCCGCCGTCCCGGCGAAGCACTGCGGATCCCCCTGGCCGACCGCGTCCCGGTGGTGGCGGTTGCGGGGCACGGCCTCCGTGTCCCCGGTCGCGCGCGGCGCGGCGTCCACGGGTCCGGCGGCGCAGCGCTCCCGGACCTCGTCCACCCGCTCGATCAGCTCGCCCAGGGTGATGTGCCGCTTCTCGACCAGGCACCGGGCGATCGCCCACAGCCAGCGGCCGTAGTAGGGCAGGCCGAGGTAGTTGGTCCGTCCCAGGTCGACGTTGCCGATCCGCCGGCGTTCCTCCGAGGTCCAGATGCCCCGCCAGCCCAGGACCTCGCACGTGACGAACGTGTCGAGCTCCCACTGCTCCTCCTCCTTGTCCTCGAAGAGGGCAGGGGCGTCCGGCTCACCGCCGACGTCGTGGGGGGTCTTCATGTAGGCACGGAACGTGTCGTGGTCGACCTGGTCCGGGTAGGCCCAGTCCTGCACACGGTGCAGCGCGACGCGCAGCTGGCTCGAGAGATCGCCCATGACGGAGTTGCCCACGGTCGTTCCTCCGTTCAGCGGTGCAACTAGGCCAAACGAACTACACAGTAACGCGCGTCACACGGCGATGGAAGGGTGATCCCGGGGTCACCGACGCCGGGCCGCCCGGCGTCCGCCGCGCGCCCTCATCGCGCGGCCGGTGCCGCCCGGTGCCGGGTCGTCCCGGCGGCGGGGGGTGCGGGAGCTGTTCACCGTGCGTCCGCGGACGATCCCGATGAACTCCTCCATGAGCTCGGTGTTCTCCGCGTCCGGCCAGGTGAGGACGACGTCGGACCGCGGCGCGTCGGCCAGCGGCCGGTGGGTGAGGTCGCGGCGGTGGTGCAGGCGCGCCAGCGACTGGGGGAGGACCAGCACGCCGACGCCCGCGGCGACGAGCTCGATCGCGTCGGCCGTCGTCGGGGGGTCGGTCACCGCGGGCCGGCCCGGGAGCTCGCCCGCCCACGGCAGGGTGTCATCGAGCGGGCGCAGGACGACCTCGTCGGCCAGATCGTCGAGGCCGGCCTCGTCGACGGCGGTGAGGACGTGGTCCTTCGGCACCACGGCCACGGTGGTCTCGGTGTAGAGCGGGATGGCGTGCAGCCCGTCCCGGTCGATCGGCAGCCGGACCAGACCGGCGTCGACCGCGCCGTCCCGGACCCGGCCCACCACCTCGTCCGTGCTCGCCGCGAGCAGCTCGAGGGGGACGTCGGGCCGGCGCTGGGCCCACATCCGCGTCCACTTGCCCGGCGTGACGCCCGGGACGTAGCCGAGCCGGAACGACATTGTCCCGGGCTCGGTCTCGGGCTCGGTCACCGGCCCAGGCTATCGGCCGGTCCGGCCCGATAACCTGGACCGATGGCGCGGCAGAGGGCGACGCAGACGATGAAGCCCGCGACGGCGGCGAAGAAGCTGGGCGTGCACCTCGACGCGACACCCCCCGAGTTCCGCGAGGGCGTGGTGACCCGCGACGAGCTCGACGCCCTGCAGGCCGACCCGCCCGCGTGGCTGCGCGACCTCCGGCGCGACGGCCCGCACCCGCGCCCCGTCGTGGCGGACCGGCTCGGGGTGTCGATCTCCGGGCTGGCCCGGGCCGAGATCACCGAGCCGCTCACCACCGCCCAGATCACGGCGTTGAAGGAGGAGCAGCCGGAGTGGCTGCGCCGCGAGCGCGACCTCCGCGCCGAGGTCCAGCGCGAGGAGGCCCGCCTGCGCGCCGAGCGGTCGGGCGGGGGCACCCGCTAAGGCGACGGCCCCCGCCGGGTCACCGCACCTACGAGGACACCGCGCAGGACCCGCGGTCGGCCGTCACCGGGCCGGACGCCGACGGTCGGATGTCGAAGTCGAAGATCGCGGTCGGCAGGTAGAGCGAGCAGCAGGCGTTGGGGACGTCCACGACGCCGCTCACCCGGCCCTCGATGGGGGCCGACCCGAGCAGGAGGTACGCCTGCGGGCCGCTGTAGCCGAACTTCGTCAGGTACTCGATCGCGTTCATGCACGCGTTGCGGTAAGCGAGCGTGGCGTCGTTGAAGAGGTTCGTGTTGCTCTCGTGCTCCACCGAGATGCCGATGAAGGTGACGAACTCCGAGTAGCGGGGCTCGACGTTGCCGGGCATGAAGATCGGGTTGGTGGTGACCCCGTAGGTCTCCATCCCGCCCTTGATCAGGTCGACGTGGAAGTCGATGAAGCCACCCATCTCGATGGCGCCGCAGAAGGTGATCTCGCCGTCGCCCTGGCTGAAGTGCAGGTCCCCGCCGGAGAACAGCGCGCCCGGGACGTGGACCGGGTAGAAGACGCGGGAGCCGCGCGTGAAGTTCTTGATGTCGTGGTTGCCGCCGTTCTCCCGGGCCGGGACGGTGCGTGCCCCGTCCCGCGCGATCCCCGCGAGCGTGTCACCGGTGGCCGTCCCACCGAGGACCGACTCCTCCAGCGGGGGCAGGGCCAGCGGCGGCACGCGGTCGGGATCGGTCGCGATCAGCGCGCGCTCGCGGTCGTTCCACTTCCCCAGGAGCTCGGGCGAGGGGGCCGTGCCGAACAGGCCGGGGTGGGTGATCCCGGTGTAGCGCACCCCCGGGATGTGCCGCGACGTCGCGACCTGTCCACGGAAGTCCCAGATCGCCTTGTAGGCGTCGGGGAAGAAGTCGGTGAGGAAACCCCCGCCGTTCTGCTTCGAGAAGATGCCGGTGTAGCCCCACCCCTGGCCGGGCGCGTCCCCGGTCTCCTGGGGCACCGGCCCGAGGTCGAGGATGTCGACGACGAGCAGGTCGCCCGGCTCGGCGCCCTCGATGGCGATCGGCCCGGAGAGCATGTGCGCCCCGCTGAGGTCGACGTCGCGGACGTCGTTGGCCGAGTCGTTGTTGCCGATCTGTCCGTCGGTCCACTCCCGGCACTCGACGCGGATGCTCGAGTCCGGCTTGACGGTCACGGCGGGCGGGATGTCGGGGTGCCAGCGGTTGTGGCCCGGCACCGCCTGGTCCCGCATCGACTTGGCCTGGTCCACGGTGAAGACGACGTCCGGCACGACTGACCTCCAGGAGTGATGACGGGCTTACGGGCGTGGCAACCGTGCGTGTCGTGGGTCGCGGCTCACCGGGGTGGGCCGTCGGTCGCGGTGGGTCGGCGGGGGCACCGACGTCGTCACCGTGGGGGCCTCGCGGCTGCGCTCCCCGGCCTCCACGGCCTCGCGCACGGCGGTGGGTGTGCGCCGGACCCCCGGGGCGGTGACGATCCGCTGCGCCGGCGCGTCGCACGCCGGACAGCGCCGGTCGTCCCGGGACGCCGACATGGGCGCGATCACGTCGAACGGCACGCCGCAGGGTCCGCAGCGGTACGTGTAGGTCGGCACGGATCGCTCCTTGAAAATATTGTCCGGCGAAACTAAAACGTGGGGGAGTCGTCGTCAAGGCGCCCCGGGACCGGCCCGGGCCGTCGGCGGGGACCGCGCGGGAGGTCGTCGTGGGGCTCGATTGGGACGCGGTGCGCGAGCGCTATGCGGGCGGCGCCCGGCTGACCTCCCTCACCGGGTCGGCCCCGGTGCTGGTCGAGGAGATCGACGACCACCGGATCTGCCTGAGCCAGCGGCTCTGGCGCGACTGCGTCGGTCGCGGGGAGCTCGAGGCGGCCCTGGACCTGCTCGACCGCGGCGAGATCGCCACCGAGCCGGTGGCCTTCGCCGAGGGCCTGCGCCGGCGGCGCGCGCACGTCGACACGGGGTGCACCCGGGGGCCGAACCTCACCGCGATCGTCCTGCGGGACCTGGGGTACCTCGCCGACTGATCCGACCCGGCCCGGGTCACGGGGCCTCGACGGAGCCCGACGAGAGCCGGGCGACGATGTCGAACCCCAGGCCCTGGGCCTCGGCGATGTAGACGTCCTGGACGGTGTGGCCGCGCCGGACGACGACCTCGCCCCGGGGGCCGTCGTAGCGCAGGCCCTCGCTGACCGCCACGAGGTCGTCGCGGGCGAGCGAGCCGCCGCGCCGCACCATCGCGGCGTACAGGCGGAGCCCCTCGTAGCAGGACTCGCCGAGGCTGGACGGTGTCGGGGAGTTGACCCCGTACCGGCGCGCCCAGCGGCCGGTGAAGTCCAGCGCCTCCGGGGTCGTGAGGTCCTCGAAGAACCCGGCGGCCACGAAGAGCGATCGCGTCGCCCGCGCCCCGGAGGCGAGCACCATGTTCTCGTCCATCAACGTGGTGAGGCGGGTCTGCACGAGGTCCAGGCCGGCGTCGGCGAAGGCGCGGTTGAAGTGCACCGCGTCCTCACCGACGAGCAGCATGAGGACCCCGTCGGCCCCGGAACGTCCCAGGCGGCGCACCACGGCCGCGTAGTCGCGCGTGCCCAGCGGGACGTACAGGTCCGCCGTGATCTCCACGTCGTGGCTGCGCGCCCAGCGGTGGGCGGCCGCGGCGGAGGCGCGGGGCCACACGTAGTCGTTGCCGACGATCGCCCACCGCCGCACCAGGCGGGCCTCGCGCATCCAGCTCAGCGCGGGGGCGAGCTGGTTGGTCGGGGTCTCGCCGGTCACGATCACGCCGGGTGTGCGCTCGCCGCCCTCGTAGAGCGCCGTGTACACGTACGGGACCGCGCCGGCGATCCGAGGCGCGAGGCGGCGCCGGACCGCCGAGATGTGCCAGCCGACCACGGCGTCGACCTGACCCGTCCGCACCAGGCCGTGCACGTCCCGCGCGACGGCGTCGGGGTCGGTGCCCCCGTCCACGTGGTGCAGGGCCACCGGACGGTGCAGCAGGCCCCCGCCCGCGTTGATCTCCGCGACCGCGAGCTCCGAGGACATCCGGCAGGACAGGCCGAACATCCCGGCCGGTCCCTGCCAGGGCGTCACGAGGGCGAGCCGGACGGCGTCGTCGTCCGCGCGTCGCCTGTCCCGTGAAAGGGACGGCGGGGCTGTTCCGGTCGCCATGGCGGTACCTCGGCTAGGGTGTCTCGGAGCAGTGTGGCGCGGAACGGGCCCGTGTCCCAACCCGTGGAACCCGGTGTGCCGGGGGAGGGGGAGGTCGGTCGTGACCGAGGCTGCCGACCCGCCGGTGATGCGTCTGGTCGAGCTGCTCGACCTCGCCGACCGCGCGGTCGAGGCGTGTCTCGCCCGGCTCACGGCCTCCGCCGGCCTCTCCCGCGAACAGTGGCGGGCCCTCGTCCTGCTCGACGAGGGCGTCGCCCAGGACGGCGTCGACGCGCCGGGCCACACGATGGGCGAGATCGCGAGCCGCGCGGCGGTGCCCGCGCCCAGCGCCACGCGGATGGTCGACAAGCTCGTGGCCGACGGCTTCGCATTCCGTCGCGGCGACCCCTGGGATCGCCGGCGGGTGCTCGTCCACATCGCCCCCCACGGGCATGCTCTGGTCGCGCGCGCCGCGTCGGAGCTCGAGGAGACCTTCGGCTCCGTGTTCGCCGACTTCCCCGCCGCCGACCGTCGGGACATCTCGGCGCTGCTGGACCGCCTCGGTGTCGCCGTCGGCCTCCACGGGGACGGCCGCACCCTCTGAGCGTCGCGCCACCGTGTTGCCGGCGCGTTTCCGATCCACTACTTCTGTTCTGGAACTATTGCTGATCGGAGAGAGTCGGTCGTAGTGTCCCGGGACACCTGACGCCGCCGGCTCCGGTTCGCACAGGTCGACATCGCGCCTCGGCGCGGTGTCGACGGCGACGGGGCGCCGGTCGACGCCGACGTCGACGCCGCGGACAGGGATCCCCGACACGGACGTCGCCGGCCGCGACGTTCCTCAGGCCCGCTCATCCGACGGCGCTCCGGCTCTCTCCGGCGCCGACCCGCCGGCCGACACATCCGCAGGAGGAACCGGCCATGGCCGCCGATCACGATCACGATCACGACCACGTGCACGCCGAGATCGACGACCTCGCGCGCATCGAGGCGCTGCGCACCGAGGGCGTGCACCGCGCGGGGGACCACGAGGGCCCCTTCTCCCTGCACGTGCTGGGGCTGGGCAAGACCGGCGCGGACATGATCACGTCGATCATGCGCCACCAGCCCGAGGGGTTCCTCTCCCAGGAGGGGACCCGCTTCGGCGCCCTGGCCGTCGACATCGGCGACGAGGACCTCGCGCAGGTGCGGGACGCGGCGCCGTCGCTGCCGTCCGAGCGCGCCTACGTCCGCACGGTGTCCCTGCCGGTGCCGAGCCACGCCGAGCTCTCCTACGCGCTCAACCGCTACCGCGAGTTCCTCAAGATGGAGTACCCGCGCTACTACTGGAACCCGAACTACGAGCCGTGGTTGCCGGCCGACGTCGCCATCGCCCCGTCGGACGGCCACCAGAGCCGCGCGGTGGCCAAGGCGATCTACGGGTCGGAGTACTACCAGGGGCACGAGATCGCGGAGGCGCTCGACGAGTTCTCCGAGCAGGTCATGGCCAGCCAGGCCACCCCGCTCGTGGTCGTCGCGTTCTCGCTCGCCGGTGGGGTGGGCAGCGGCATCGTCGTGGAGATCGCCCGCCACCTGTCGTCGATCAAGCTGGGCCGGCGGCCCTGGGTCGTCGGGGTCGGGATCCTGCCGAGCGGCGCCGACCCCGCGGAGTACCGCGACGGCTCGCTCTTCCCGGTGCTCAACGAGCTCGACTGCATGATCGACACCGAGAAGAACAAGGGGGTCATGGCGGTCTGGGGAGACCTCTACAAGAACCCCTTCACGGGCGGCTTCTTCATGGTCGACCAGGACGACGTCCAGGCGATGACCGGGGACCTCGCCGCGACCCACGCCTACCTCGACGAGGGCGTCGGGGCCTTCCTCGCCCGCGACGCGAGCGTCGATCTGTACGAGACGCTCAAGGCCCTGAACTGGCTCGCCGTGCCCGCCGACGCCTGGCACCCGGCGATCCGCGGCGAGCAGGGCGACCGCTGGATCAACGTGCTCGCTCCGCGCAAGCTCGCCGACGTCGCCTCGCTCGGCACCTCCGGGCTGGTCAAGGGGTTCTCGACCGAGTACGTCGAGGCCCGCGTGTTCTCCGGCGCGCTCGCCGACGCGGACCGGGACGCCGTCGCGAGCGCCGTCGCGGGGGCGGCCTCGTCCCGGGTCGACCCGGTGGTGCTGGGGATGCCCGGCTCGGACGACACCGTCAGCGTCGTGATCCCGCGGGCGTCCAAGCTGGACCTCGCCGCCTTCGTCCCGGCCCGCGACCACTACGACACGCTCGAGTGGGACGACAAGCTGCTCCTCCATTCCTGGTTGCTCGACCTGGGCGTGATGCTCTGCGAGCCCTCGATCCGCTTCGACGGCATGGGCGGGGAGTGCATCTGGGGCTGCGCCTGCTGGGTGGTCGTCCCGCACGCCGCCATCCGCGGGGAGGGCGCGCAGGCCGAGGTCGTCGAGATCGCCGCCGAGCTCGGCGGGCCCGAGCCGGTCGCCCCGTTCGTGACCGGCTGAGGAGGCGCCGTGGCCATCGCCTGGTCGGAGATCGTGGAGCGCTACCGCGACGGCGCGTCCCTGCCGTCGATGCCGGGGGCGCGCACCCTGCAGGTGACCGGCGCGGACGACGAGTACATCTACGTCTCCCACCGGCTCTGGACCGACAAGCTGACCCGCGCGCACATCGAGAAGGCGATGAGCCTGCTCGACGAGGGCCGGATGACCCGCGACTACGCGTCGGTCATCGATCACTACCGCACGTTCATCGCCGACGAGCGGCCGACGACGGCCGCCACGGTCCTCAAGGACCTCGGCTACCTCGACTGAGCGGCACCGCACGACAGCGCCCCGCCGACGGCGGTCGGGGCGCCGGCTCCGCACGTCTCCACCAGGAAGGTTCCGTCATGGGATTGTCGCTCTACCACTCCGCGACCGGCAGCCAGTCGCCGCACTGCATCCACGCCGTCGGCATCGGCAAGACCGGTGCGTACATGGTCGAGGCCCTGCTGCGCACCGGCGAGATCGAGGACCAGCTCGACGACAAGCGTGCCCGGTTCACCGGCCTGTCCATCGACATCGGCGACCAGGACCAGCACGAGCTCAAGGAGTACGCGGGCGGCTTCACCCAGCGCCTCGAGGACCGGGACATCCCCACCGACCGCCACCAGGTGCGGACCGTCTCCCTCGACGTGCCGTCCTCGGAGGAGCTGCGCACCAGCCTCAACCGCTGGCGCGAGTTCCTCAAGATGGAGTACCCGCGCTACTACTGGAACCCGAACTACGAGCCGTGGCTGCCGGCCGACGTGGAGATGCCGAAGCCGGGCGAGTCGTGCCCGCGGGCCATCGCGAAGGCCATCTACGGGCACTACTACTACGGCGGGGACAAGGTCCTGGAGAAGGAGCTCGACCTGTTCGTCGACTCCATCAACCAGACCAAGCTGCCCTCGATGGTGCTGGTCTTCTTCTCCCTCGCCGGCGGCACCGGCTCGGGGATGGTCGTCGACATGGTCCGCCACCTGTCCAACGTCAAGCTCGGCCGCCGCATCCCGGTGATCGGCGTCGGCGTCATGCCGTTCTCGGGCGACGAGGAGCACGCCGGCGGGAGCGCCGCGCTGTTCCCGACCATCAACGAGATCGACTGCATGCTCGACGACAACAAGAACCAGGGCGTCACGGCCGTCTGGGGCGACCTCTACAAGAACCCCTTCACCGGCGGCTTCCTCGCCCTTCCCCAGGAGCACTCCTGGCAGCGTCTGGGCTCGTACACGAAGACCGGCGTGCCGGCGATCCGCGACGCGCTGCGCAAGGGCGTCACCCGCAAGTTCGTCACCGACTCCTTCACGCGCTTCGTGGTGCAGGACTACGGGCGGCTGCTGTTCAAGATGCTGCGGCCCGCCGGCTTCACGGGGGCCCCGCACGAGCGCAACATCTCCGGTGACCGCACCTGGACGTTGTTCGACGTCGCCAAGTACACCCACCCCGGCGTCGAGGTGCTACCCGGCGAGGCCCGGGGCAAGTGGCGTGAGGTCGTCAGCAAGTGGATCGAGTACATCCCCCGGTGGTCGGGGCTCAAGGAGGGCTTCAAGACCGACTACATCGAGGTGAACACGGTCGGCCCGCGCGAGATGTGGAACGACACCCTGCAGAAGAAGCTGGAGTCGGTCCTCGGCGAGTACGTGCTCGACGGCGACGACGGCACGCTGATCAGCTCGAACGGGGAGTTCTTCGACGAGCTGACCTGCTACTCGAACATCATCATCCCCGGCGTGGCCAAGACCGACCTGACGGCGTTCTACGAGGCCCGCGAGGCCTACGACGCGATCGAGTCGTGGGACGAGAAGCTGCTCATGCACTCCTGGCTGCTCGACCTCGGGGTGATGCTCTCCGAGCAGTCGATCCGCTTCGACGGCATGGCTGGCGAGTGCATCTGGGGCTGCGCGTGCTGGGTCGTCGTCCCGCACGAGGCCATCCGCGGCGACGCGCTGCCCTCGGCCGACATCACCGAGGTCCAGAGCGCCCACATCGCCGCCATGGTGCAGACGGTGGTCGCCACTCCCTGACGGTCGCGTGCCCGGCGGCGTCCCACCCCGGGTGGGACGCCGCCGGAGGCCGTCCGCGCCGTCCCCCGCCGCACCTCCCGACCCGAGAGGACCCGATGACCTCGGTCGCCATCGCACCCGGTACCGGGTGGTCGCGCTCGCAACGCCTGCAGCTCTCGAGCATCGTGGCCGTGGTCGGCCTGCTGCACGTCGCCGGCTGGACGATGTACCTGTCCCTGACCTCGGGGCCGCTGGGCGCGGGTGCCTTCGCCGGGGCCGGGGTCCTCGCCTACGTCCTCGGCATCCGGCACGCGTTCGACGCCGACCACATCGCGGCCATCGACGACACCACCCGGCTGATGGTGCAGCGCGGGCGTCGACCGGTCGGGGTCGGCTTCTTCTTCGCCATGGGCCACTCCTCGGTCGTGGTCGTGCTGTCCCTCGTCGTCGCCGTCGCGGCCGGCGCGACCGCCGCTGGGCAGGTCGACGCGTTTCGCGAGATCGGCGGGACGGTCTCCACCGTCGTCGCGATGGTGTTCCTCGGGCTCGTCGCCGTCCTCAACGCCCTGGTGCTCAAGGGGATCGTCCGGTCGTGGCGCGACCTGCGGCGCGGCCGGCTCGACGAGGCCGAGCTCGAGCGTCAGCTGCTCAACCGGGGGCTGGTCAACCGCATACTCGGGGGCCGCGCGCGCAGCCTGATCAAGCACTCCTGGCACATGTACCCGCTGGGGATCCTGTTCGGGCTCGGCCTCGAGACCGCTTCCGAGGTCACGCTGCTGACCCTGTCGGCGACGACCGCGTCGGCCGCCGGCTCGAGCGGGACGGGCGCGCCGATCCTCGCGGCGCTCACCCTGCCGCTGCTCTTCGCCGCCGGGATGAGCGCCTTCGACACCATGGACGGGGTCCTCATGTCGATCGCCTACTCGTGGTCGAACCGCAGCCCGGCGCGGCGGCTGTTCTACAACATCGCCACGACCGCGGCGACGGTGACCGTGGCCGGGTTCATCGCCTGCGTGTACCTCGCCGGCGTGCTCGCCGACGACTTCGGGGTCACGGCCCTCACCGGGTTCGCCGGCATCGCCGACGAGTTCGAGCTGCTCGGCTACCTCATTGTCGGCTTCTTCGTCGTCGTCTGGGGCGGCGCCGCGCTGCTGTGGCGCTTCGGTGGCTTCGAGGAGCGCCACCGCAGGGCGAGCATCCCGACCCCCGAGGAGGACCCGCGGTGATCGCGGTCGGCGACCACGTCCCGGACGTGGCACTCAAGGCGGTGACGCCCCACGGCGTCGACGACGTGCAGACCGGCGCGCTGCTGGGCGAGGGGAAGGTGGTGCTGTTCGGTGTCCCCGGCGCCTTCACCCCGGTCTGCAGCGACTTCCACCTCCCCGGCTTCGTGCTGCGGACGGAGGACATCCTGGCCAAGGGCGTCGCACGCAGCTTCTGCGTCTCGGTCAACGACGCCTTCGTCATGGGCGCCTGGGCCCGGAGCGAGGGTGCCGACGGCATCACCATGCTCGCCGACGACACGGCGGCCTTCACCGCGGCCATGGGCCTGACCACCGACGCCTCGAGCTTCGGGCTGGGCACCCGCTCCGAGCGCTACGCCGCGGTGATCGAGGACGGCGTGCTCGTCTCCCTCGAGGTGGAGCAGGCGTTCGTCGACCACGAGGTGTCCACGGCCGAGCACGTGCTCGCGCTGCTGTAGGACGGGTGGACGGAGGCCGCTGATGGGGACCGCCGAGCCCGACCTGCTGCCCGGCTACGCGGAGTGGCTCGCCCGGATCACCGCGACCGTCGACGCCGTCTCCTACACCTGCGGCGTCCGTCTGGGGGATCGCGCCGCGGGCGACGCGGTGGCCGCGCGCGTCGCGGTGGGCCTGGTCTCCCGGCCCACGGTGTTCCGCCACTGGGGGCTGCCGTACTCCGGCCGGATCGCCAAGCTCGCGGAGGACGCGATCGCCGACGTCCGGGCGGGCCGGCTCGTCGGCGGCAGCACGTGGGGGAGCTTCCGGCAGGCCCTCGTCACGGTGCCGCCCGACCACCAGTCGACCCTCGTGCTGGCCTGCGTCGAGGGCTACGACGCCGACCAGCTGGCCATGACCTGGCGCTGCGACGTCGCGACCGCCCGCGACCGGCGGACCCGGACGCTCACGCACATGAAGGAGCTCGCCGCCGCCCACGGTGCCGCGGGCGACGTCGGCCCCGAGGAGGGGTGGGGACCGTGACGCGGGACCGGCGGGCCCTCGGGCCGGACACGAGGCCGTCGCCGATGCGCTACGAGCTCCACGGCGTGGTCAGCGGCCCGGAGGTCGCCGAGTTCCTCACCGAGCGGTCGTCGCACGTCCGGCCCGTCCTCCTCGACGGCGCCGAGCTGGTGCTCGTCCCGATGTGCCCCGAGCTGGCCGCGGACATCGACCTGGACGGCCCGCCCCTCGACCCGGCGGACGACTTCGAGCTCCTCTCCCGGTGGATGACCGCCGTGCTGACCGCGGCGTCACGGCACGGGCCGGTCGTCTACCTCGAGACCGAGTACACCGGCGGTGTCGGGTGGCAGTCAGCCGTGGTGTGGCTCGACTGCCACGTCGTCCTCGGCCCCGACGTCCTCGAGTCCGGCGACCCCTTCCCGGCGGTCACCGAGCCGGGCCGCGGCGGGAGCCCGATCGTGCGGGCCCTGCGCTACCTCGGGGTCGAGGCCGTGGGGCGCCACGACGAGTTCGTGGCCCTCGGCCTGGGGCGCTTCCGCTCCACCGAGCAGTGGTGCGCGGCCTGGTCGGCGCGCTGACCCCGGCGCCGGCGCGCCCCCCGCGGGCGCGAGGCGGGGACGCCCGTCAGGTGGCGACGTGGTCGACCGGGGCGCCGGCGGGCGTGACGGAGAGGGGCAGCGCCTCGACGCCGCGCAGGGCGATGAGGGGGCGCCAGGGCAGCTGCTCGGCGGGCATCGTCAGGTCGAGCCGCTCGAAGCGCCGCAGCAGCGCGGGGATGGCGATCCGGGCCTCCAACCGGGCCAACGGGGCGCCGAGGCAGAAGTGGGCTCCGTGGCCGAAGGAGAGGTGCCGGTTCGGGCTGCGGGTGATGTCGAAGGTGTCGGCGTCCGGGAAGGCCGCCTCGTCCAGGTTCGCCGACCCGATGAGCAGGGTGACCATGCTGCCCCGCGGGATCGGGACCCCGGCGATCTCGGCGTCCTCACGGGCGTGCCGCGGCGCCACGAGACCGACGGGGTTGGTGAAGCGCAGCATCTCCTCGACGGCGGTACCGATGAGCTCGGGGTCGTCGCGGAGGCGTTGGAGCTGGTCGGGGTGGCGGACCAGTTCGAGCACGCCGTTGCCGATGAGGTTGACCGTGGTCTCGTGCCCGGCGAACAGCAGCAGGAAGATCATGGAGACGAGCTCGTCCTCGCTGAGCCGGTCGCCGGCCTCCTCGGCCTGTACCAGGGCGGTCACCAGGTCGTCGCCCGGCTGGTCGCGGCGCAGCGCCACCAGCCCGCGCAGGAGCCGGGTGAGCCGCAGCATGTGGGGGACGTTGCGGAGCAGCGCGACGGGGTTGGTGTCGGAGGTGCCCTGCAGCGCGGTGAGCAAGGTGCGGAACCGCACGCGGTCGGCCGGGGGGACACCGAGCATCTCGGCGATCACGGTCAGGGGCAGGGGCAGCGCGAGGTCGGCCATGAGGTCCACGACAGGTCGGCGGACGGCGGCGTCGAGCAGCTCCTCGGTGATCTCGCTGACCCGGCCCTCCAGGTTCGCGACCATCGTCGGGGTGAACGCCTGCTGCACGAGGTTGCGCAGGCGGCGGTGATCTGGCGGGTCCTTCAGCACCATGCTGGAGACGAGCAGCTTCAGCAGGGACGGCGTCCACCACCGCGCCAGCGGGCGGCCACCCGGGACGTTGCCGCGGTCGCTGGCGAACCGGGGGTCGCGGATCACCTGGGCGACCTCCTCGTGGCGCGCGAGGACGAAGGTCTCGCCGAAGAGGTCCCGCGACCGCAGCACGGGCCCCAGGTCGCGCAGCCGCGCGTAGACCGGCCCGGGGTCGGCCCTCGCCGCGGGGTCGGCGAACTCGCGTCGCAGATCGACGCGCACCGTCTCCGCCATGTGCACCCCGCCGATCGGTGGCCTCTGGGTCGAGGCTCGCTGAACCGGTGTTCAGTCTACGGGGCGGTCAGGACGACGACGCGGAGCTCTCCTGGTCCTCGCTGTCCTGACCGATCTCGTCGCGGCGCTGGCGTTCGCGGTAGCCGTAGGCCGCGCGGCGCACGGCGTCCTCGCTGTCGAGCCCGGAGCCCAGCGCGCCGGCGATGGTGGCCAGGCCGGTGGCGAGCCAGGCCAGGGCGAGGTGGTCGCCGAGCGTCGGTGGGCGGCCCAGGGTCGAGCCGAGCACCGACGGTTCGAGGAAGAACAGGGACCCGAGCAGGGTGACCGCGTAGACCGCGACGTCCATGACCAGCACGCCGATGCTCAGGGTGATCACGGTGGAGGCGTTGAAGAGGACGGTCTCCTCGCGCTCGCCGTCGTTGCGGGCGCGTTCCCAGAGGTGGTGGGCGCCGATGATCCAGGCGACCATCAGCGCGACGGCCACCAGCACGGTCAGGGTGAGCTTGCCGGCGCTGAGGCGGGTGGAGAGCTGCCAGGTCGTGGTGGAGGTGAGGGTGAGGTAGGCGCTGGTGCCCAGGACCGCGGCCAGGGCGCTGCGCATGCCCACCACGAGACGCCAGGGCTGGTTGGTGCGCACCATCCCGGCGAGCAGGCGGACCCGCCCGCGCCACGAGCTCGTCACGAAGCGCCGGGTGCGCCGGCCCTCGCCGGCGTGGACGACGTGGACCGGCTGCAGGTGCTTCGCGACGGCGCGCGCGAGGCGGCTCGGGTGGTGGTGCCCGTGCTCGAGACCGGCGTCGGCGGTGTCGCTCAGCTCGGCGACCAGGCGCACGATCGCGTGGCGCACCTTGTGGTGCTGCAGGAACGGGCCGAAGGCGGGGAGCGAGAGCCCGGCGACGTGGCCGTGGTGGTCGACGTCCGCCAGGATCGGTCGCTCGTCGTGCTGCATCGGGAGGTCGGTGAGGTAGACCCCGATGTCCCAGTCGGTGCCGGTGGTCTTGTCGGCGACCGCGCTCAGCACCTCCTCGGGGTCCTGCACGGAGGCGGTGACCGGGTGGGTCATGGTGCGGACCTCCCACACGGTCTCGCTGTCCACTTCCGCGAGCTCGCCGGGGAGGTCGTCGACCAGCTTTGCCGCGACCTCCGCGGGCGTGTCGGGGTCGGCGAGCAGGCCCACCACGAGGGTGCGGCGACCGTCGGCCGCCGACCTCGCCTGCTGGTGCTGTTCGAGGTCGCTCATCGGTCCTCCTCACCCGGGCGTGGCATGGAGGGTGGGCGGTGCGGACGCGACGGCAAACCTCGCCGACATGCCGGTGCCCGAACCCGCTCCCTCGTCGAGCGGCCGCTGGACACCGGACGTCTCCTCCTGGCACGGTCGGTTCCCGGTGTGTGGTGTCGGTGCTGGAACCGCGAGGTCGACCGCCCGCCGGCGGGCAGCGGCACGGCCGTGCTGCGCGGCGACCTCGCCCCCGATGTGGCCGTGATCGAGCAGTCGGCCGGGTGCTGCACGTCGCGCCCGAGGCCGCGGTCGGCGGCCCACTCGCGCTGGTCGAGACCGGCGACGAGATCGAGCTCGACGTGCCCGCCCGGCGGCTCGTGCTGCACGTCGCATCGCACTGGAGGGAGCTCGTCGTGAACCCCGTCTTCACCGGAGTCGGCGTCGCGCTCGTGACGCTGTTCGACGAGCACCGGGCGCTCGACGCCGACGCCACCGCCGACCTGGCCGCCCGGCTGGTCGACCTCGGCAGCGACGCGATCGTCGTCGCCGGCACCACCGGCGAGGCCGACGCCCTCGACGACGACGAGCGCCTGCAGCTGTTCACCGCCGTGCGCGCCGCGGTCGGGGACGCCGTCGTCATCGGCGGCACCGGTGCCGCGTCCACCCACCAGGCGGCCCGCGTCACCGCGCGGGCGGCCGAGACCGGGGTGGACGCCGTCATCGCCCGGACCCCGCGCGGGCTGGCCGACCCGTCCGGCTACTACCGCGAGATCGCCGCCGCGGCCGGGTCGACGCCCGTGCTCGCCTACCACTTCCCGGCGGTCTCGCCGCCCGGGATCCCGGTGGAGATGCTGCCCTCGCTGCCGGTCGCGGGCGTCAAGGACTCCTCGGGTGACGCGACCCGCCTGCTGGCCACCGTCGACTCCTACGCCGGACCGGTCTGGACCGGGCAGCCGGGGCTGGTGCACCTGGCCGGGGCGCTCGGCTGCGCGGGCGGCATCCTCGCGCTGGCCAACGTCGCCCCCGAGCTGTGCGCGGCGGCCTTCGCCGGCGACGGTGACGCGATGCGCGAGTTCACCCCGACCCACCTCGTCGCCGAGCGCGACTTCCCCCGCGGGATCAAGGCGCTCGTCGCGGAGCGGTTCGGGACCTCCGACGTCGTCCGGATGGGGTGAGCCGCGTGAAGCGGTGTCGTCCGGAGCCGCCCGCCGTACGCGCCGGCCCCCTCCGGGTCACTTCACGGCGTAGCCCGCGTCGACCGGCAGGGCGACGCCGGTGACGTAGCGCCCCTCGTCCGAGGCGAGGTAGAGGACGGCGTTGCTGATGTCGTCGGCCTCGACGTACGGGATCGGCAGCGCGTTGAGGGTGCGGTAGACCGGGCGCACGTCCTCCTCGGTGGGGTCCTCCAGGTCGGGCCGGAAGAGCCGGAAGTTCACGGGGTTGAGCAGCATCGGGGTGGCGACCGTCGTCGGGTTGACGGTGTTCACCCGGATCGAGTGCTCGGCGAGCTCGAGCGCGAGGGTCCGCATCAGCCCGGTCAGCCCGGCCTTCGCGGCGCCGTAGGGCGCCAGGTTCGGGACCGACTTCAGCCCGATCGACGAGCTGGTGATGACGACGGACCCACCGCCCCGCGCCACGAGGTGCGGGATGGCCGGGCGCACCGTGTGGAAGACGCCGGAGAGGTTGGTGTCGATCACGGCCGCCCAGTCCGCGGGGCTGGTGGACGCCGCGGGGCCAGGGTTGCCCTGGATGCCGGCGTTCGCGACGACGACGTCGAGCCCGCCCAGCTCCGCGACGCCGCGGTCGACGAGCGTGGCGACGGCGTCCGCGTCCCGCACGTCGGCCTCGCCGGCGACGATCCGCCGGTCGAGCTTCTCCACCAGCGCGACGGTCTCGGCCAGGTCCTCCGGGGACGCGGCCGGTGCTCCCTGCGCGGGCACCGGGCCCGCGACGTCGAAGGCGATGATGTCCGCGCCCTCCTCGGCGAGCCGGACGGCGTGGTTCCGGCCCTGGCCCCGGGCCGCGCCGGAAACGAGCGCGATCTTGCCGGTCATGCGTCCCGTCACGGGATCCTCCTCGTGGGTCGTCGGTGTCGTGGGTGCGGTCTCACGCGGCGCGCAGCAGGCGCGTGGCCTCGGCGGCGGCCTGGCGTACGGCGTGGACCGAGGCCGTCGAGCGGACGTCGTGGGTCCGGGCGGTGACGGATACGGCGGCCACGGCCCGCCGGCCGCGGTCGAAGATCGGCGCCGCGACGCAGCTCACGCCCACGGCGGACTCCTCGTCCTCCCGCGCGTAGCCGTGCTCCCGCACGGCGTCGAGCTGGCCGAGGAACAGGGTCGGCGCCACGACCGTGCGCGGGGAGAGGCGGCGCAGCCCGCCGTCGAGGACCGCACGGGTCAGGGGGGCGGGGGAGTGGGCCAGGACGGCCTTCCCCACCGCGGTGGGGTGGGCGGGCAGTCGCCCGCCCACCCGCGACGCGAGGGGCGGCGCCCCGGGCGCGCTCACTTTGTGCAGGTACACGACCTCGGTGCGGTCGAGCACCGCGAGGTGCACGGTCAGCCCGGTCGCCGCGTGGAGGCCGCTGAGCACCGGGGCGACACGGTCCTCGATCCCGTGCTGGCCCGGGACGAGCTGGCCGAGCTCGAAGAGCCGCATGCCGAGCCGGTAGCCGCCGCCGTCGTCCCGGTCGACCAGGCCCAGGGCGACCAGCTGCCCGAGCAACCGGTGGGCGGTGGGCTTGGGCATCCCCGTGCGCCGGTGGATCTCCGCGAGCCGCAGCGACGCGTCGCCGGGACGGAACGCGCCGAGCAGCGTCGAGGCGCGCGCGAGGACGCTGGTGGGGTCGGCCGCGGGCGGCCGGCCCTCAGACGAGGTCACGGTCCTTCCACCCGTCGAGCAGCTTGTCCTGGCCGTCGGTGCCGGGGGTGCCGTAGACGAAGTACGTCTCGGCGGGCAGCGTGCCGCCGCCGATGGCGAGACCGGTGTCGAAGTCGGACAGGTCCCACGTGACGGTCTCGTGGTCGGGCTCGAACTGCAGGATCCCGGAGTTGCCGAACAGCTCGATGCGGTTGCCGCCGGGCTCGAAGACGTAGAGGAACGCGCCCTGCGTGATGCCGTGGACGTCGGGCCCGGCCTCGATCTGGATGCCGTACTCGCGGCACAGCTCGGCGGCGTCGCTGTTGTGCTGCGGGACGCCGTACCAGAAGGCGAGGTGGTGCAGGCGACCCTTGCTGCCGGTCTGGTCCCGCATGATCGCCATCTCGTGGCCGAGGACGTTGACGCTCATCCAGGCCCCGATCTCGGTGCCGCCGCCGGCGCCGTCGACGACCCGCTCACGGGTGCCGAAGCCGAGCGTCTGCTCGAAGAGCTCCTTCTGCACCGTGACGTCGGAGGCCATGAGGTTGACGTGGTCGAGACGCCGCGGTGGCAGGCCCTGCAGGGGCCGCTTCGAGCGGCGGGTGAGGATGCGGCTCTGCAGCTCGACCGGGGCCCGGTACTTCTCGACGTCCCAGACCAGCTCCATCGGGTGGCCGTCGGGGCTCTGGAAGGCGAAGGTCCGCCCCACCCCGAGGTCGCCCTGCGTCCACCCGAGGCCGAGACCGGCCGCGTCGAGGGCGGCGGCGCGGCGTTCGAGGGCGTCGGCCGAGGTGGTGCGCCAGCCGATGTTGCCGAGGCCGGGCTGGTCGCGCTCGGTGAGCTTGAGGCTGTGGTGGTAGGGGTCCTCGTAGCAGCGCAGGTAGACCGAGCCCTGCTGGCGGCCGGTCTCGCGCATCCCGAGCAGCTGGGTGAAGAACCAGAGGCTGCCCTCGAGGTCGGGCGTGTAGAGCTCGGCGTGGGCCATGTGGGCCAGCTCGAAGCGGGCGGCGCTGTCGGTGGGGGCGGTCGTGGTCATGCGGGGGCCTTCCGTCGGGTCGGGAGCCCGGCGGGCTCGCGGTGGTCGTAGGCGTGGATCCAGGCGAAGTCGTCGACGAGGTCGGCGAGCCGGCGGTCACGGGCGGCGGCGGCGTCGCCGTCGGGCAGGTGCAGCAGCGCCGAGGTGACCCAGGAGCTGCGCTGGACCTGGCGGGTCCGGGGACGCCGCCGGCGCTCGTAGGCGGCGAGCGCGCCCGGGAGGTCGGCGTCGTCGGTGACGGCGGCGAGGTGGTCGGCGAGGACCGCCGCGTCCTCGATCGTCTGGTTGGCGCCCTGCCCGTGGTGCGGCAGCATCGCGTGGGCGGCGTCGCCGAGCAGGACCATCCGGTCGGCGGTCCAGCGCGTGAGCGGCGGGAGGGCGAAGAGCCCCCACCGCGGGCTCTGCGGCACGGCCTCGATCATCGAGACGACCGCGGGGTGCCACCCCCGGAACGCCGCCGCGAGCTCGCCGGGTGCCGACGGTGCCGTCCCGGCGGGCCCGTCCCAGCGGTCCGGGCCCTCGAGGACGGCGAGGAAGTTGATGACGTCGCCGATGGCGTAGTGGAGCAGGTGGGCGTCGGGGCCCATCCAGAACTGCACGGCGTCGGGGTCCGGGAGGTCCGGCACGGCGGCGCGGGGGACCAGCCCCCGGAAGCCGCTCGTGCCGGAGTACACCGGCTGGTCGTCGCACATCCGCGCCCGGATGCGGGAGCGGATGCCGTCGGCGCCGACCACGAGCGTCGCGGAGGTGGTCGTGCCGTCGGCGAACACCAGGCGGTTCTCGTCGCCGAGCACCTCGACGTGGGTGAGCTCCTTGCCGAGGTGCAGGTCCTCGGTGCCCCAGGCGTCCGCGAGCGCCTGCTGCAGGCGCGCCCGGTGCACGCCCCAGAAGGGCGCCCCGAACTGCGCCTCGTATCCCGGCCCCACCGGGTGGGACACGAGCCGGCGGCCCGTCCAGTGCCGGTAGACCAGCTCCGAGGGCACGGTCGAGGCGGCCTCCAGGGCCGGCGAGAGGCCGAGCTCGCGCAGGATGCGGGTGCCGTTCGCGGCCAGGGCCACCGCGGCCCCGACCTCGCCGAGCGCGGGTGCCTGCTCGTAGACGCGGGCCCGGACCCCGTGGCGGCGCAGGGCGAGACCGAGGGTCAGCCCGCCGATCCCCCCGCCGATGATCGCGATCTCCGGACGGCCCATGGTCAGGTGGCCTCGATCGGCGTCGGGTCGAGGAAGATCCGCAGGTCGTCGACGACGCCGTCGCGGTGCTCGAGGATCGACACCACCGGCAGCGCGATCTCCCGCCCGTCGGGGTGGCCGTAGGTCACGGAGGCCTCGAGCACCACCGTGGAGTCGCTCACCCAGACGTTCCGGAACTCGTGGGTGATGCTCCGGTAGTAGGTGTAGAGCCAGGTCAGCCCCCCGTGCACGGCCTCCCGGCCGACCATCGGCGCCATCGACCCGTAACGCATCGAGGCGTCGGGGGCGAAGCCCGCGAGGGTGCCCTCGAGGTCGAGCGCGTCGACCCTGCGGTAGAAGTCGACGAGCCAGGCCGGGGCGTCGACGTGCGACACCGTCGCCCCGCTCATCGGACCGGCTCCGCGATGCGCTCGCGCACGGCGGCGAGGGTCGTCTCGACGGCGGCCTGGTACGCGCCGACCATCTGCGTGGCGAGCTCGCTCTCGCTGATCGGCAGCTCGTCGCCGGGCCGGATCGCGAGGGCGAAGCGGAAGCGCAGGGACAGCTCGCCGCCCTCCTCGACGATCTCGTTGGTGATGGTGCCGAGGACGGGGCCGTCGAGGCGGGTGAACACGACGCGGTCCGGCGCGCCCAGCCACACGCGCTCGACGTAGCGCGCGCCGCCCAGCTCGATCTCGCGGTCGAAGACCGTGTCGGAGAGTCGGGCGATCTCCCGGCAGGCCGTGATCGCCTCGACGTAGGGCACCGCGTCGAGCGCCTTCTGCTCGAGGCCCTCCCAGATGCGTGCCCGGTCCAGCGGGACCGCGCCCGGCGGGTTGGCGGGCAGCTCCAGCTCGCTGTAGATCATGGCTTCCTCCTGGTCAGTGGTCGAGGATCTCGGGCAGGACGGGGCCCCAGGCGTTGGCGGTCGCGATGTCGACCTCCCAGGTCTTCGGGACCTGCGGGCGGTCTTCGTGCCAGGGGCGGGGCTCGAAGTGGCCGGCGTCCTCGTCGAGCATCTGGTCGAGCTGGGTGAAGAGCTCGATCGTGTTGCCGTCGGGGTCGCGGTGGTAGGTGAAGACGTTGTGGCCCGGGCCGTGGCGGCCCGGCCCCCAGTGCAGGCGGTACGAGTGCCGCGCGAGGTGGTCGAGCGTCGTCTGCAGGTGGTCGAGGTTGCGCATCTCGTAGGCCACGTGGTGCATGCCGGTGTACGTGGTGCTCTGCAGGAAGTTCGCGGCGTGGTGGTCGGCGTTGCAGCGCAGGAAGACGAAGAAGTCGCCGATGGTGTCCGACCACCGGAACCCGAGCAGGTCCTGGTAGAAGCCCTGGATCTGCTCGAGGCCCGGGGTGAAGGCTGCGACGTGACCGAGCTTGGTCGGCCGGTGCGCGGGCGCCGGTCCGTCGGCCGTGCTCGTCGGCTGGGAACCGTAGAGGTGCAGGGGGACGTCCGTGCCGGGTTCGGCCAGCACGAGCACGTCGGGCGTGCTCGGGGCGACGTCGGTGCGCCGCGAGACCTCGACGCCCGCGTCGGCGAAGCGCTTGTGCGCGTCGTCCAGGTTGCCGGCGACCTCGTAGCCGACCGCGGAGCGGGCCGCGGCCTCGCCGCGGCGGATCACCACGCTGTGGTGCTCGAGCCCCGTCGTGAGGTAGGCGAGGTCCGAGGACCGCTCCTCGACCGACAGGCCGAGGCAGGTCTCGTAGTATTCGACGAGGCGGTCGACGTCGGGCGTCGTGAACTCGACGTAGCCGATCTTCGTCACGCGGCCGGCGGTGGTGCCGGTGTCCATCGCGGTCTCCTTCTCTTCGGGCCGCTCAGGCGGCGAGGTAGCCACCGTCGACGGGCAGCACGACCCCGTTGACGTAGCGGGCGGCGGGCGAGCAGAGCCAGGCGACGGCCTCGGCCACCTCGGGGGCCTCGCCGTAGCGGCTCAGCGTCGTGCGGCCGATGACGGGAGCCATCGCCTCGTCGGGCACGGCGGCGGTCATGGCGGTGCGGATCGGGCCGGGCGCGACGGCGTTGACGCGGATGCCGCGTTCGCCGTAGTCGATGGCCGCGGTCCGGGTCAGGCCGGCGACGCCGTGCTTGCTCGCGACGTAGGCCCCCTGCAGGGGAGCGCCCTGCTCGGACCAGATCGAGGCGGTGTTGACGATGGCGCCGCCGGTCTCGAGCAGGTGCGGGATCTGGTACTTCATCCCGAGGAAGACGCCGCCGAGGTTGACCGCGACGACCCGCGCCCAGTCGGCCTCGGCGAGGTCGGCGAGGGGGGCCACCGCGAACGTGCCGGCGTTGTTGTGCGCGAAGTCGAGGCGTCCGAAGGTGCGCACCCCGTCCTCGACGGCGTCGCGCACCGCGGCCCCGTCGGCCACGTCGAGCCGGATCGGCAGGGCGTTCACCCCGAGGGCCTCGACCTGGGCGGCCGTCTCGCCCGGGTCGGCGAGGTCGCACACGACGACCGAGGCACCGCGCGCCGCGAAGGCGAGTGCGCTGGCGCGGCCGATGCCGCCGGCCGCGCCCGTGACCCAGGCGACCTTCCCGTCGAACTCGCCGCTCATGCGATCGCCCGGTCCCGGTCGACCGCCGCGCGCGACGCGGCGGCGTCGGTGACGGGGTTGCGCAGCGCGCCCAGCTCGCCGATCTCGACGACGACCTCGTCGCCGGGAGCCAGGAAGTCGCCGCGCGGGGCGCCGACGCCGGCCGGGCTGCCCGTTGCGACGATGTCGCCGGGCTCGAGGGTCATGATGCGGCTGGCCGCCGCGACCACGGCGAACGCGCTGTTCATCATGTCCGCGGTGCTGGAGTCCTGCTTCACGACGCCGTTGACGGTCAGCGTGATGCGCAGGTCCTGGGGGTCGTCGACGAACCACGCCGGGGTCACGCCGGGGCCGGTGGGGCAGAACGTGTCCTCGCCCTTGGCCGAGGTCCAGTCGAAGCCGAAGGGCGGGGCCACCGCGTCGGTACGGCCGAGACGGTCCCGGGCCGACACGTCGTTGAGGACCGTGTAGCCGGCCAGGTGGGCCGCGACGTCGGACTCGTCGAGGTCGCGGGCGCGGCGCCCGACGACGACGCCGAGCTCGGCCTCCCAGTCGATGCGGCGCCCGGGACGGTCGGGGAGCACGATCGTGTCCTCCGGGCCGACGACCGTCGTGGTCGGCGGCTTGAGGAAGAAGTACGGCGCCCCGACGGGGTCGGGCCGCGGGACGTCCATCTCGGCGAGGTGGGCGAAGTAGTTGGCCCCGGCGCAGACCACCTTGCGCGGGTAGCGGATCGGCGCCTCGAGACGGACGCCCCCCACCACGGGGAGCTCGTCGACCCGCAGGCGGCGCAGCGCCGGGGCGACCCGGTCCCAGTCGTCGAGGAGGTCGAGCAGCGAGCGGCCCGCGTACCCGGGCAGGGCACGGACGGTGCCGTCGGTCTCGCGGAGGCCGACCGTGTCGGCGCCCTTCGGTGATCGATAGGTGACCAGTGACCAGGTCATGGGTGGGCCCTTCCGGTGTCCGGGGTCGCGGCGTGCTCGCCGGCCCAGTCGTCGTCGGCGGTCGTCAGGACGACCCGACCGGTGTTCGCGGAGTCCTCGAGGTGGCGGTGCGCGGCGGCGGCGTCCACGACGGGGTAGGTGCGGTCGATCAGAGGGCGGAAGCCCTCCGCGACGGCCTCCCAGAGCCGCCGCGCGCTGCGCGCGTTGCCGCTGCGCACCCCGATGACCCGCTGGGAGCGGGAGTACAGGCGCAGCAGGTCGAGCTCGACGCGGCCGCCGAGGAACGCGCCGGAGGTCACCACGCGCCCGCGGATCGCGAGGACCTCCATCGCGGCGTGCCAGATGTCGGGGTGGCCGAGATCGTCGACGACGAGGTCCACCCCCGCCCCGCCGGTGAGCTCCCGGACGCGGGCGGCGAACCCGGGGTCGGCCGGGTCGAGCACCGCCGCGGCGCCGAGGGCGTCCAGTCGCGCCCGCTTCTGCGCCGAGCGCGAGGTCGCGATGACGCGGGCGCCGCGGTGGACGGCGAGGGCGGCGGTGAGGGAACCGAGTGCGGACGACGCGCCGTGCACGAGGACCCACTCGCCGGCGGCGAGGCCCGCCTCGTCGAACTGGTTCTGCGCCACCGCGCCGGACAGCGCGAGGGCCGCCGCCTCCGCCGGCCCCACGCCCGGCGGGACCACGTGGGCGTTCTCCTCGGGCACGACCGTGTACTCGGCGTACGCACCCGGGACGTGCAGGCCCAGGATGCGGGCCGTCGGGCACGACTCGGTCGCGCCGGCGCGGCACGCGGGGCAGTGTCCGCAGGTCAGGACGGGCAGGACGGCGACGTGGTCGCCCACCGCGACCCGGGAGACCCCGGCGCCGACCGCCACCACCGTGCCGGCGTGCTCCGCGCCCGGCACGTGCGGCAGGGCGATCTGGGCGTACGGGTGGGTGCCGGCGCGGGCGCTGACGTCCAGGAGCCGTCCGACGCTCACCGCGGCCACCCGGATCGCCACCTCGCCGTCGCCGAGTGAAGGTGTATCCACCTCGCGGAGGGTCAGGACCTCCGGCGCGCCGAACTCGTCGAACCCGACCGCGCGCATCCGCGGCGGCAGGGAGCGAGGGGCGTCCTGCATCGCCGGCCACGGCCGTGAGGAGAGCAGTGTGTCGGACAACTGTGTCCTCCTGGATGGAGCGGCGCTGACCTGTGACCACCGGTTGCTGTTCGCTGACCTGCTCAGATAATGGTCTCGTGCTGAGCTGGCGGCCCGGTGTGACGCAAACTGTACCCACTTTGCTTCAATGATCGGAAGCACGAATTTCGGCGACTGCGCGATGCGAGCGCAGCGCTCGGCCGAATGGCCGAGGAGCCGGGAGCGGTCCGAGTGGATACACTGCGCACCATGAGTGAGCAGTCGGTCGTCGACGAGGTGGCCGCGGACGACGTCCGGTCGGGGCGGCGGCTCGCGCTCGACGTCCACGCGGCGGTCCGCGCGATGATCCTCAGCGGCGAGCTCCCGGCCGGCGCGCCGATCCTGCAGGCCGCCCTGGCCCGGCGGTTGGGGGTGAGCCGCACCCCCATGCGCGAGGCCTTCCGCCTGCTGCAGGAGGAGGGGCTCATCGAGAACAAGCCCGACCAGCGGGCCGTCGTCCGGGCCATCGACCCCGGTGAGCTCGACGCGGTCTACACCTCACGCGTGATGCTCGAGGCCGTGGCCGTCAGCATCTCGGTCCGCTCGGCCACCCCGGAGCTCGTGGCGCGCCTGGACGAGGCGCTGGCCCTGATGCGCCGGCTCGCGACGGAGGACGACATCGAGCGGTGGCAGCAGGCGCACCGCGCGTTCCACCAGCTCACGACCGAGGGCGTGCCGACCCTGCACGACTCGATCTGTGCGCTGGGGGAGCGCGCGGAGCGGTTCCTGCGGCTGGCCCAGCTCGGCCACCCGGGGGCGTCCTCGCGCTGGGACACCGACCACGAGGTGCTCGTGCGGGCGTTCCGGCTCCGCGACCACGACCTCGCCGTGCGCACCATCGCGCAGCACCTCGCGCGCACGGCGTTCACCGCCATGGCCGACATCGCGCCCGAGCGCGACGCGACGGCCACCCGCGCGGCGCTGAACCTCCTGCTCCCGCGCGGGTGACGCGCCACCTCAGGCGCGGACCGCCATCACGCACGCCTTCGGCTCGGTGAAGAATTCCCGGCTGAAGGTGCCGCCCTCGCGGCCCCACCCGGAGTCGCCGACCCCGCCGAACGGTGCCCGCAGGTCGCGGACGAAGAAGCAGTTGGTCCACACCGTCCCGGCCCGCAGCGCCGCCGACACCCGGTGGGCCCGCGAGAGGTTCTCGGTGAACAGCATCGCGTTCAGCCCGAAGGGCGAGTCGTTGGCGAGCCGGACGGCCTCGTCCTCGGTGTCGAACGGCGTGACGGTCACGACCGGTCCGAAGATCTCCTCACGGTGCACCCTCGCGTCGAGCGGGGCGTCCACGATCACCGTCGGCCGCACCACCCAGCCGTCGCCCCGGCCGCCCGTGAGCACCTTGCCGCCGGGCTCGTCGAGGAAGCCGGTGACCTTGCGCCAGTGCTCCTGCGACGCCAGCGGGCCCACCTGCGTCGACTCCTGCGCGGGGTCGCCGACGCGCAGCGCCTCGGCGGCGGCGACGAAGCGGGCGGTGAACTCCTCGAGCACCGGGCGCTCGACGAACAGGCGCGAGCCGGCGAGGCAGACCTGACCGGCGTTGCTGAAGATCGCCTTGATCGACCAGTCCACCGCGTCGTCGAGGTCGGCGTCGGCGAACACGAGGTTGGCGCCCTTGCCGCCGAGCTCGAGGCTCACCGGCGTGAGGTGGCGCGCGGCCGCGCCGGCGATGGCCCGGCCGGTGCCCGACTCGCCGGTGAAGGTGATCCGGTCGACCCGCGCGTCGGTGGTGAGGGCCTCGCCGGCCGAACCGGGTCCGTAGCCGTGGACGACGTTGAACACCCCGGGCGGGAGGCCGGCCTCCACGGCGAGCCGGGCGAGGATCGTGGCCGTGGCCGGGGTGTCCTCGGCGGGCTTGAGCACGACGGTGTTGCCCCACGCCAGCGCGGGCGCCACCTTCCACGACTCGAGCATGAGCGGGAAGTTCCACGGCGCGATCGCCGCCACGACGCCGACCGGCTCGTAGCGGGAGTAGGCGTGGTGCCCGGAGTCCATGGGGTAGGTCTCGGCGGTCACGAGGCGCGCGTGGTCGGCGAAGAACCGGAAGTTCAGCGCCGTCCGCGGCACGTCCTTGTCCCGGGCGTCGGCGACCGGCTTGCCCATGTCCCGCGACTCGGCCCGGGCGAGCTCGTCGGCGTGGGACTCGACGAGGTCGGCGAGCCGGTGCAGCAGGGCGCCGCGCTCGGCGAGCCCCATCCGCGGCCACGGGCCCTCGTCGAACGCCCGGCGGGCCGCGGCGACCGCGAGGTCGGCCTCGGCCGCCCCGCCGAGGGCGACGTCCGCCCACGGCTCGCGGGTCCACGGGTCGACGGACGCGAAGTGCTCGTTCCCGAGCGACCCGCGCTCCTCCCCGTCGATCACGTGTCCGAACGAGGTCGTGGCCGTGCTCTCCGCGCTCATGCCGACGACCGTGGCAGCGGGCCCCGCGGGACCGGTAGCGCGGCGTCTCCACCAGCGGAACGCCCCCCGCACCGACGTCACCGGGTGGTCGCCGCGTCCGCCGCTCTCCTGGATCGATGATCCCGACCGACCCGGACGCTGGGGCGCCTTGCCGGCGACCCTGACTCAGCTGGCGGCCCCGGGAAGCACCACGATCTTGCCGACGTGCTCGCGACGGACGAACTGCGCCTGGGCCTCGTGGATCGCGGTGAGGGCGTGTCGCGCGGCGACCCGAGGGCGGACGTCGCCCGCGCGGGCGTGGTCGACGAGCTTGGCGAAGTGCGCCGCGGTGTGCATCGTCGAGCCGATGAGCCGGCGGTTGTGCAGGTAGAGCCGGCGCAGGTCGATCTCGGTGACCGGCCCCGCCACGGCACCGGCCACGACGGCCCGCCCGCCAGGCACCAGGACATCGATCAGGCGTGCGAGTTGATCTCCGCCGACGACGTCGACCACGGCGTCGACCCCGTCGGGGTGGGCCGCCCGGATCGCGGCCACCACGTCTCCGCCGCGATCGGAGCGGTCCACGGTCATCGCTGCGCCGGCCTCCTCGACCAGCGCCGCCTTCGCCTGCTCGGTGATCGCGGTGACCCGGGCCCCGCGGGCCGCGGCGAGCCCCACCACCGCCAGCCCGACGCCCCCGGACGCCCCGGTCACCACGACGGTCTCGCCTGCGGTGATCCCGCCGCGTTCCAGCATCCCCATGGCGGTCCCGGACGCGATGGGCAGGCAGGCCAGCTGCTCGTCGGTGAGGGGTGAGCCGGTGACGTCGTGGACGCGTGCGGCGTCGACGACGGTGTACTCGGCGAACCCGCCGTCGAACTCACTGCCGAGCACCGCGACGATCGGTGCGTCGGGCCCGGCGTGCGCGTAGCGGGCGGGGTCGACCAGCACCCGGCGCCCGACGATCTCGGGGCTCACGTGCTCCCCGACGGCGTCGACGACCCCCGCGACGTCTCCGCCCTGGATCCGGGGGAAGTCGATCGGCCCGAGCCACCCCGCGAGAGCGTCGGGGTTCTCGGCGGTCCCGTACGCCCCCTCGCGGGTCCACAGGTCGGTGTTGTTCAGCGACGCCGCGCTCACCCGTACCCGGACCTGCTCCCGGGCCGGGAGCGGAACCGGCACGTCGTCGCGCACGACCAGCACCTCCGGCCCGCCGAACGCGGTGAGGACCGCGGCGGTCATCGTGGCGTCGTCGTGCGGGCGGGCGTGGGGCAGGCCGACGCCGGCGGCCCTGGGTCGTTCCCCGGTCATGGTGGCGTCCTCGTCTCTCGGCGTGGGGTCCGACGCTGCGACGTCAGCTGACGGCGATGGTGGCCATCATGCCGAGGTCTTCGTGATCGAGGATGTGGCAGTGGTAGACGCTGCGACCCGGCACCGTGGTGAACGGGATGCGTAGCCGGGCCCAGCCGCGGGCCGGGACGAGCACCACGTCCTGCAGAGTGCCCGTGGTCGGGGTGCCGGCGCTGTCGGCGAGGACCTCGAACGGCCAGGCGTGCAGGTGGAACGGGTGGGCCATCGGGGTGGGGTTCGTGACGGTCCATTCCTCGATGGCGCCCAGGGCCGCGGCCTGGTCGGTCCTGGCGGGGTCGTAGGCGCGGCCGTCGAAGCCGAAGGTCATGCCCTGGCCGCTCGCCCCCGTCTCGCCCGGGCCCGTGCCGCTGCCCATGCCCATGGTGAACGTGAGCCGGCGAGCTCGGGACGTGGCGCCGGTGTCCGGCGCGGGCCCGGCCGGGAAGGTGGGCAGTGCGCTCGGAGCCTGCGCGGGGCCGCTGGTCGCCAGGGTGGCCAGGACCTCGGTCTCCCCTCCGGTGGCCGCCCCGCCCATCATGCCCATCGCGCGGCGCGGCTCGGTGCCGGCGGTGAGCGCGACGGTGCCGGGTCGGTCCGGGCGGACGAGGACGTCGGTGCGGTTGCCGGGGGCGAGCCGAACGGTGTCGCCGATGGTGGCGGTCGGGAGGGTGTTCCCGTCGAGGGCGATGCGGGCCAGCTGGTGGGCGTCGAGGTGCAGGGTCAGGGTGCGTGAGGTGGTGGCGTTGATCAGTCGCCAACGCTGCAGGTCGCCGGTGGTGGCCGGGATGACGGGCTGGTGCTGGCCGTTGAGCAGCAACAGTTCACCTTGCCGGCCGGCCATGCGCGATGCGGTGTCGGCGGCGACGGGGCCGGCGCTGGTGAGCGTGGTGTCGGTGATGAGCAGGACGCGGTCCGCCGTGACGGCGGGCTCGGAGGCGTCGTCGACGAGGAGTGCCCCGGCGAGGCCGGCGGAGAGCTGGTCGGCGACGTGTCCGTGGGCGTGGGGGTGGTACCAGAACGTGCCGGCCGGGTGGCTGTCGGGGATGGCGATGCGGTAGTCGAACGTCTCCCCGGGCGCGATGTGGATGAACGGGTTGTCGGAGTCGCCCTCGGGGGAGACCCGCAGGCCGTGGGTGTGCAGGTTGGTGGGTTGGTCGAGTCCGTTGCGCAGTCGGACGGCGAGGACGTCGCCGGGCCGCACCCGCAGGGTGGGGCCCGGGCTGGAGCCGTTGTACCCCCAGCTCGCGGCGAGTCGTCCGGCCAGGGACGCGCCCGGTGCTGCGGTCAGTGCCACGTCGAGCCGGCCCTGGCGGCTGACGAGTTCGGGCGGGAGCGCCAGCGGTTCACCGGTGGGCAGGCCGGAGCTCGGACGCGTGGTGGCGGTGGTCCCGAGGGTCGCCCACCCCGTGGCCCCGACGGTGACCGCGGCGGCGCCGAGTCCGAGCAGCCCGAGTGCTCGTCGGCGGCTGATCCGATCGCCGGAACGGGGGCGGCCGGTCATCGGAGCAGGTCGCGGCGGCGCCGGTAGTCGTCCTCGTCGATCTCGCCGCGGGCGTACCGCGCGTCGAGCAGCTCCCGGGCGGTGGACGGACGGGGCGCCGCCGACCCGTGCCCGTGACGTGCCAGGACGACCGTGGCGACGGCGATCAGGGCCAGCCCGAGCACGATCAGCGCCGGCCACAGCCAACCCGGCATCGGCAGGGAACCCATCACGGACGGCTCCTCTCATCGTCGAGCGAGGCTCGACCGGCGCGCGCTAGCCCGTCAGGGTCGGCCGACCCGACTGGGCCCAGGCGCTGGTCCCGCCGGCGACCGACACGGTGTCGATGCCGGCGGTGCCGAGCGTGCGGGCGGCCTCGATGCTGCGTCGCCCGGACTGGCAGATGGCCGCGACGGGGCCGTTGCCGTGGAGCTCGACCAGACGACCGGGGAGTTCGTCGAGGGGGATGTTGACGGCGCCGGGGACGTGGGCGGTGGCGTACTCGTCGTGGCCGCGAACGTCGATGAGCAGCGGCGGGTTGGCGTTCGCGCGGGCCGCGGCGAGCTCGTCGACGGTGATCTCGCGAATGGTGGCCATGGTGGCGTCCTCTTCTCTCGGAGTGGGTGCGGTCAGGCGATCAGGCTGGTGATGGCCTGGACGGTGACGGCGGCGGCGACGACCAGGACCAGCACGGCGAAGCCACGGCGCAGCGCCGTGGCGGGGATGCGTCGGGCGAGTCGTCCGGCGGGCAGGGAGACGACGATGGCGGCCAGGGCGAACACGGCGATGGCCGGCCAGTTCATCCCGGTGGCGATGTGTCCGGTGGCGAGGTAGGGCACGAGTCCCGCCATCGAGTTGATCACGATGATCACCAGCGAGGTCGCCACGGCGTTCGGGGTCCGCAACCCGAGGGCGATGATCAGGGCGGGCACCAGCAGGAAGCCGCCGCCGACCCCGAGCAGCCCGGTGAGGAACCCGACCAGCAGCCCGGTCACGATCGCGCGGGGCAGGCAGCGCCGCCAGGCGACCCCGCCGTCGGGCAGGTCGCACACCCCGCCGGTCTCGTCGGTACCGCGCAGCATCCTCGCCGCCGCGAGGATCATGATGCCCGCGAAGACCAGCAGCAGGACGTGCTGGTCGAGGTGGTGGTTGACCACCCCGCCGAGCAGCGCGGTGGGGACGCCCGCGGCTCCGATGATCACGGCGAGGCGCCAGTTCACCTCGCGGCGGGCCCGCGGTGCGACCGCGACGGCGGAGGCGAGCCCGATCACCACCAGCGAGGCGGGGACGGCGGCGGAGAACGGAAGCCCGAGGCCGTAGACCAGGGCGGGGACGGCGAGGATGCCACCGCCCCCGCCGACCAGGCCGAGCAGGGCACCGATGACGGCCCCGAACAGCGCGGCGAGCCCGATCATCGCTCAGCCCTCCGGCGTCCGGCGGGCCACACGGTCGAGGCTGGCCGACGCGGTCGGCTCGGCGGTCTCTCGGTTCCAGGGCAGCCGCGCGAGGGCGGCGCCCATGGCGCAGGTGTCGGTGAGCGCGGAGACGCTCAATCCGGTGCCGATCCCGACCGCGAGCAGCCGCGTCTTCGGTGAGATGAACCGGCCGCCGGCCAGGCCGGTGAGGACGAGGGCGCCGGCGACGAGTCGGACCTGTCGTTCGAGGGCCCAGGCCCGCCGGCCGCGAACGATCGCACCGGGTGGCGTGTCGGGGGCGGCGGCATGAGCGGGCACGCCCCCGGCCAGGACGCGGGCGTGGGACAGGCCGACCGCGGCGAGGTGGCGGCGGGCCTGTTCGGCGCGCACCCCGGACTGGCAGACCAGCACGACCGGGTCACCGCTGTCGAGGTGTGCGGCGAGCTCCTCGGTGTGCTCGGCGAGGGTCGGCAGCGGCACGTGGTAGGAGCCGCGGATGTGGATCGCGTCGTACTCGGCGGCACTACGCACGTCGAGGACCAGCGGGGCGGGACCCGGGCCGGCGATCAGCGTGGTGAGCGCGTCGCTGGTGATGCTGCCGGCCTCGGTCGCCATGGGGGAGGCGGAAGTCATGCAGAGGTCCTCTCGTCGATGGAAGGTGGGGTGGCCCGGACCGGGGGAGGCCGGGCCACCCCCGGCGCTCGGGCAGCCGGGGGGCGGTGGACACCCGAGCGCTGCTGGAGGGGTCGGTGTCAGCCGACCGGTGCGGGGGTCTGGTCGTGGGCGATGGGCAGGCCGGTGTCGGCGGCGTTGGGCCAGTCGTCGTCGATGACGACGAGCTCGCGGTCGCGGCCAGGCTCGGCGGCGAGCAGCGAGGCCGCGACCGACGCGCGGTAGCCCGACCCGCAGTAGATCCACACCTCGCCGTCGGGGACCTCGTCGCGACGGGCGAGCATCTCGTGCAGCGGGATGTGCACCGACTCGGCGACGCCGCCACCGGCGCGCTCGTTCTCGGTGCGGGCGTCGACGACGACCACCGCGGCCGGGTCGCGGGCGAGCAGCCCGGGAAAGTCGGAGACCTGGTAGGACGCCATGGGTGCGTCGTCGGCGAGGGTGTCCACCGGTCCGGCGGCGGCGCCGGCGATGCCGTCGATGCCGATGCGCACGAGCTCGCGGCGGGCGTCGGCGACCTGCTCGCTGGTCTCACCGATCAGGGTCAGCTCGGCGTCGTCGGGCAGCAGCCAGCCGAGGTAGGTGACGAAGGGCTGGGCGAGCTGGAAGCTCAGCGAGCCGATCAGGTGCCCGGCGGCGAACGCGGTGCGCTCGCGCAGGTCGACGACCCACTGTCCGGCGGCGATGCCGGCCTCCAGGCGGGTGCGCAGCTCCACGGGCGCGACCGGCTCGGGGGCCGAGAGATCGACCGGGGCCGGTCCGGCAGCGTTGGTGGGCGCCATCCGCGCGTAGTAGGCGGGGTATGCCCCCAGGCCGGCGATCAGGGTGTCGACGAACTCCTGCTCGTCCTGGGTCAGCGCCGGGTTGGCCGTGCGCTGGTCGCCGACGGTGGACGCCTCGCCCGACGGCGGGGTGGCCGAGCAGAAGCTGCCGAACCCGTGGGTCGGGTAGACCACCGCGTCGGCCGGGAGTTCGCCGACCAGCCGGCGCACCGAGTGGTACTGGGCGTGGGTGAGCTCGACGGTGTCGTCGGGCGAGACCAGGTCGGTGCGCCCGGTGGTGCCGTAGAGCATCGACCCGCCGGTGAACACCGCCTGCACCGCGCCGGACTCGTCGGCCTGGGTGTCGATCAGCGCGTAGGAGAGGTGGTGGTGGGTGTGGCCCGGGGTGGCCAGGGGCCGGAGCCGCATCGACCCGATCGCGACGTCGTCGCCCTCCCCGATCGGAGTGCGGTCGAAGCCGACCTGGTCCCGGGCGTCGACGAGGTAGGCCGCGCCGGTGCGCTGCGCGAGCTCGAGGCCCCCGCTGACGTAGTCGTTGTGGATGTGGGTCTCGGCGACGTGGGTGATCCGCACGCCGAGCTCCTCGGCCAGGGCGAACACCCGGTCGATGTCGCGCTGCGGGTCGACGACCAGCGCGACGTCGCCGTCGTGGGCGAGGTAGCTGCGGTCGCCGAGGCTGCTGGTGGCGATGGTCTGCACGTTGATCATGTCGGGTTCCCTACCCGGTAGGGTATCTACCGTTGCTGTATCGGCCGGTTCCGGATCGGGTCGAATGACCCGGGGGGGTCAGGCCAGGGAGAGGAAGAGCTTCTCCATCTCCGCGACGTCGACGGCGCGCTCACCGTCGTCGTTCTCGGTCATGCAGTGCCGCAAGCCGGTGGCGATGATCTTGAACCCGGCCTTGTCGAGGGCACGGGCCGCCGCTGCGAGCTGCGTGACGACGTCCTTGCACTCGCGGCCCTCCTCGATCATCCGCACGATCCCGGCGATCTGGCCCTCCACGCGACGCAGGCGGGCAACCACATCGGTGAGTTCGGTGGCCTGAACCTGCATCGCGAGCTCCTCTTCCGTCGGTCCGGGCTGGCGTCTTCTACAGCCAGGGTACCCCAGGGGGTATGCCGGAGGTGGAGGTGACGCCAGCCACTCATGGCTCTCGCGGCTGCGGGGTCAGGCGCCGGGAACCCGGTAGATGCGGCCCGTGGTGGTGAGTCCCTCGAGGGTCCACTCGCCGCCGACACCCGCCACGATCCAGCGCAGGATCGCCCACAGGTCGAGGTCGGCGCGCTCGTCGTCGATGGGCTCCAGTCCGGGTACGAGCGCATGGATCTCCACGCCCGAAGGGAACGGGCGTCCGGAGCGGCCGAGGAAGACCAGTGCGTAGACCCGACCCTCGACATCGAGCAGGCCCGGCGCCCCGAGCGGATCCCGGTCGAGTCCGAAGGCGTCCCGCAGGAAGGTGGCGAACTCGGGGTAGTGCTGGAGGTCGGGCTCGGTGAGCAGGGGCACCGCGCGGTGGTCGGTGGGCCGTCGTCCCGGCGGTAGCACCGTGACGGTCGCCGGCGGGCGGGTCGGGTCGCTCACCGCAGGCTCCGCTCCGCGAACTCGGCGAGGATCTCGCCGATCCGCTCGCCGGAATCCTCCTGCAGGAAATGCCGCCCGGTCACCAGGTGGGTGCCCTCGGCGTGCGGCCACAGCTCGTGCCAGCGGGCGGCGAACACCTCGGGCTCGAACACGTCGTCCTCCCGGCCCCAGATGATCGTGGACGGCAGCCGCATCGCCGCGACCTGGGTCTCCAGCCAGGCGAAGCGCTCGGTCGTGGTGTCGCTCTCGCGCCCGATCGGGATCGACCGGGGCCACTGCCAGGTCAGGGCACGATCACCGGGGTCGGGGAGAGCCCGTTCGTAGGTGGCCTGGGCGTCGCGGGCGAACCGCGCCCGGTCGACCACCGAGAGGTACATCCCCCGTCCCGGCATCGCGCCGTGCCGGCCGAGCACGTAGGGCCCCACCAGGGGTGCGTGCATGAACCGCCAGGGGGTCACGGTCCGGTGGAACGGCGACGCCGGCGTCGCCCAGGCCCACGTCGACATCACCGCGACCGCGGCGATGCGGTCCGGACGGGTGGCCGCGGCGGCCAGTCCGGTCGGGCCGCCCCAGTCGTGGCAGACCAGCAGCACCCGGCTCAGGTCGAGCGCGTCCAGCAGGGCGACCACGTTGGCCGCGTGGTTGTCCAGGGTGTGGGCGGCGGACTCGTGGGGCTTCTCGGAGCGTCCGAAGCCGATCTGGTCGGGCACGACCACGCGGTGTCCCGCCCGGAGCAGCGGCGGCATCACGTCGCGCCACAGGTAGCCCCACGTGGGGTTCCCGTGCAGCAACAGCACCGCTCCCGGCGCACCCGGCGCGGGCGCCCCCGGGCCGGTCTCGTCGACGTAGTGCATACGGCGTCCGTTGACCCGCAGGAAACGTGGCGCGTAGGGGTAGTCGGGGGTCGCGGGTGCTGGCCCTTCGGACACGGGTTCGCTCCAGTGGGTTCGGGGCGCGGTCACGCGGCGTGGGTACGGATCTGGGCCAGGACCGTGTCGAGCGCGACGCGCAGGGGCGCGGTGACGCGCCGGGTCTGCGTGAGCAGCAGGCCTCCCTGGAGGGCGGCGAGCAGTGCGAGGGCGAGCGCGTCGGTGTCGGTGTCGGCCCGCAGGTCGCCGCGGTCGCGCATCCGGGCGAGACCCTCACGGATGGGCGCCTCCCAGCGTTCGAACCCGGCGACGAGGTCGGCGCGCGCCTCGGGGTCCTCGTCGGCGAGCTCGGCGGCGATGGAGCCGATCGGGCAGCCGCCGGTGCAGTGCCGCTCTTCCTGCAGGGCGACGAGCACGTCCCGCCACTGCTCGAGGGCGTCGAAGCTGTCGAGGTGGTCCAGCAGGGGTCGCTGGACCTCGAGGACGCCGTCGGTCTGGTGGGCGATGACGGCCCGCATCAGCTCGTCCTTGTCCGCGAAGTAGTGGTACAGCTGCGACGCGCTGACCCCCGCTGCGCGGCGGACGTCGTCGATCCCGGTGCGCGCGACGCCGTGGGCGAACACCAGCTCGGCTGCCGCGGCGACGATCCGCGCCCGGGTCGCGCGGCCCTTGGCCGTGAGTCGCCGGGGTGGAGCCGTCTCCTTCACAGCGTGATCGTACGCGCAGAGTGGAGTTGACACTCCAGAATCCTGAGAGCAAGGTTTGGAGAGAACGTTCCATTATCCGAGGAGGCTCCCCATGGGCACCGAACTGTCCGGCTCCACCGCCCTCGTCACCGGGGCGACCAGCGGCATCGGCCGCGCCACCGCCGTGCGCCTGGCCGCGCTGGGGGCGCACGTCGTGGTGTCCGGGCGGGATCAGGAGCGCGGCGACGCGGTGGTCGCCGCGATCCGGGCCGACGGAGGTCGTGCCGATGTCGTGGCCGCCGACCTGCGCGACGACGCGAGCGTCGCGCACCTGGCCGACCGGGCGACGGAGCTGGGCGGCGGGCACGTCGACGTGCTGGTCAACAGCGCCGGGGTCTTCCCGTTCGGCGCGACCACCGACTTCACGGCGAAGGACCTCGACGAGACCTTCGTCGTCAACGTGACGGCGCCCTACCTGCTCGTCGCCGCCCTGGCACCGGCGATGGCCGAACGCGGCCACGGTGCGATCGTCAACGTCACCACCATGGTCGCGGAGTTCGGCATGTCCGGGGCCGGCCTCTACGGGGCGAGCAAGGCGGCCCTCGTGCTGCTGACCAAGTCCTGGGCCGCCGAGTTCGGGCCGTCCGGGGTGCGCGTGAACGCGGTCAGCCCCGGCCCCACCCGCACCGAGGGCACCCTCGGGATGGGGGACGGGCTGGACGCGCTCGCCGCGGGCGGACCGGCCGGACGCCCCGCGCAGCCCGACGAGATCGCGGCGGCGATCGCCTTCCTCGCCACCGACGACGCCAGCTTCGTGCACGGTGCCGTGCTGCCGGCCGACGGCGGCCGGATCGCCGTCTGATCACCGGGCGTTGCCGGGGCCGGGGTCGTTCAGGGTCTGGGGGTCTCGTTCTCCGGGCGATCAGCGAGGATGGCGCGCAGTTGCTTGGCTGCGGTCACCGAGCACGGCCAGCCGGTGTAGAAGGCCAGATGGGTGATGAGCTCTGTGAGCTCGTCGGCGGTGACGCCGTTGTCGAGGGCCAGCCCGAGGTGCAGGTTCAGTTCGTCGGCGCGGTAGAGCGCGACGAGTGCGGCCACGGTGACGAGGCTGCGGTCGCGCTTGGACAGGCCGGGACGTTCCCAGACGTCGGCGTAGAGCACGTCGTCGGTGAGCTCGGCGAGCTTCGGGGTGATGTCGCCGATGCTGCGACGCCCGGGTCCCGGCTCTTGGGCGCTCATGCGTCCATCCAGGGTCCGACACCGGCGATGCGGCGCACCGTCGTGGTGATCACGTATCCAGGGGGAGGCCCCGGAGGCATCGGGTAGTCGAAGTCCGGGGCGACGTAGACCTTGCCCAGGCGTCCGACCAGCTCCGCGGCGCCACCGTCGCTGATCTCGGCCTCTCCGTAGACGATCAGGTTGGGGTGCATGCCGTGGGGCAACGGCGTCGGGCCGGCGAACGACAGGGCGATCCGCGGATCCCGGAGAAGGTTGGTGATCTTGCGGTAGCGGCCGAAGTGCCCGGTGACGATGCGGTCGCCGTCGAGGCCCGCCCAGACGACGCTCATCTGGGGCGAGCCGTCGGGGTTCAGGGTCGTCATGTGGGCGAGGGCCGTCCCGCTGAGGATCAGTTCTCGGGCCGAGGGGGGAAGCACGAGGGCAGTGTCGGTCGTTGTTCTGCTCGGCACGAGCCGTCGTCGGGACAGCGGGTGGAAGGATCGAGCCATGGAGCAGCACCGGATCGCGGTCCTGGTCCGAGACGGCGTCCTGGCGATGGAACTCGGAGTCGTGCACCGCGTGTTCGGCGAGGCCTGCGACGCCGAGGGTCGACCGTTCTACGACGTGACGACGTGTGCTCTCGAGGCGGGCTCGGTCCGCACGGACGGGGACTTCGCCCTCGAGGTCGAGCACGGACCGGAACTGCTCTCCGAGGTGTCCACGGTCGTCGTGGCCTCGACCGATCGCGACGCGGTGAGTGTCTCGGATGCCGAACAGAGCGCGGTGACGGCGGCCCTGCGCCGCGTCCGACCCGGCACGCGCCTGGCCTCGATCTGTACCGCCGCATTCCTCGTGGCCGCGGCCGGGCTGCTCGACGGTCGGGACGCCACCACTCATTGGGCTCGCGTGGCGGCGTTCCGCGAGCGTTTCCCCACCGTGCGGGTGCGCCCCGAGGTGCTCTACACCGTCGACGGGAACATCCTCACTTCTGCCGGGGTGGCCTCCGTGGCGGACATGTGCCTGCACATGGTGCGAAGCGACCACGGGGCTGCGGTGGGCGGTGTCGTGTCTCGTCGCGTGGTGATGCCGCCGCACCGCCAGGCCGGCGAGGCACAGCTCACCGCGCGTCCCGTGGCCGAGGACGGCGTCGCGGGGACGGCTCGCGCGCGGAGCTGGGCGCTCGAGCACCTCGACGAGCCGCTCAGCCTGCGTGACCTGGCCGAACGGGAAGGGATCAGCACCCGCACCCTGTCGCGCCGCTTCCGGGAGGAGACCGGGACCTCGCCCACGCAGTGGCTCCTCGCACGCCGTCTCGAGCGGGCACGCGAGCTGCTCGAGACGACCGAGCTGGGCGTCGATGTGGTCGCCGCGCGGTGCGGTTTCGGAAGTGCCGCAGCGATGCGCCTGCACATGCGCGCGGTGATGCAGGTGTCGCCCTCGGTCTATCGGCGCAACTTCCACGGCTGAGGACAGCGGCGGCCGGGCTCCATGCCCGCCGGGCCGGAAGTGGTCAGCACCCGATGCCGCGACCGCGCAGGGCGTCCCGTTGGCGGGGGTCGCCGTGGTGCAGGTGGACGCGGTGCAGCGAGAGGTCCTGGATCATGAAGGCGACGAGGTGGGCTTGGCGGTCGTCGAGGTGCGGGCCGTGGTGGAGCGGCCGATCGGGTTTGCCGCGCAGGTACACCACGATGCCGCTTCCGGAACCGGCGACGTCGGCCAGCGCCGTGTCCAGCTCCGACCGGCACGAACAGCTCAAGGAGCTGAACACGTCGCCTGTCGGGCATTCCCGGTGCACGTGGAGAACGGGTCGGGCGGACCGCTCGGTGGCCGGGCCTCGGAGTACGAGGTGCTCGGCGCCCGAGTGGGTGTCGCGGTAGCCGGTGGCGAGGACGAGGCCGTGGTCGGTCGGGAGGACGACCTCGGGCCCGCGGACGGCGAGAGCCTCGGTGCGCAGTCGCTCGGCGATGATCTCCTGGCCGCTGACGCGGACGAGGGCGCGCTGCGTGGCGAGACCGTCCAGGCCGTGGGGTCCGGTGCCGTCGTCCAGGACGATCTCGGTGACCAGTGCGAGCTGGCCCAGTCCAGCCGCCTGCACCAGGTCGACCGCGAACTCGGCGATCCCCGGCGCGGCACCCAGCACCCCCTGGGTGGCGGCGACCACCACCGGGATGCCGGCGCGGCGGGCCGTGCCGGCATCGAAGCCCGGGCGGCCGGCCAGACTGGTGATGATCTCGGCGCGCTCGGCGAGGGTGCAGGCGACGGGGGTGTGGTTCGCCGCCGCCACCGTGGTGGCCTGGGCGGTGGCCGGGGACGCGGCGAGGAACGACGGCCCGCCCGCGACGCGGGCGGTGTAGCCCAGCAGCTCGGCATTCCCGTGACCGGCCCAGCAGACGAGGAACGCCGCGGAACCGGCCTCCTCGGGTACGTCGAGGATCACCGGGTTCGCGGCCCGCAAGGCGCGGCACGCGGGGGAGAGGACGGGACCGCTGTTCGGGTCAGGCGAGGCGGGCGAAGCTGCTGCGGTGGAAGACCAGGGGACGGACGTCGGGACGATGGTGTACCTCCAGCACGGCGAGCACGACGATGAGGTGGTCACCGGCAGTGATCTCGTCCTCGACCGAGCAGTCGAACCAGGCGCAGGCCCCGTCGATGAGGACGGCCCCGGAGGCCCCGACGGTGACCGAGGTCCCGACGAACCGGTCCTGGCCGGTGGATGCGAGCCGGCGTCCCAGCTGTGCGTGGTCCTCGGCGAGCACGCTGATCCCGAGACGCGCCGCGGTGCGCAGTCGTGGCCACGTCGTCGAGGTGTGTGCCACGCAGACCGAGACCAGGGCGGGTTCCAGGCTCACGGGGGTGAAGGTGCTGACCGCGATGCCCTCGAGGGCACCGTTCACCACGGCGGCGAGGGCGACGACCCCTTCGGGGTGAGCACCGAGCACCAGGCGCAGTCCCGACGCGTCCAGCGGTACCGCGCTGGGGCCCGCGGGCGGGGGGCCGTCGGCTCCTGGGTTGCGGGCAGCCATGGCGGGCGGGCTCAGGAGACCGCGGACAGCGCCGCGACCGGCGTGCGTACGCCGGCGCTCTCGAGCAGCGGCATCACCTCGGCGACGAAACGGTCGAGGCCGGAGACGAAGTCGACGAAGGACAGCGACACACCGGTGACCCCCGCCTGGCTGAGCCCGATGAGGCTCTCGGCGATCTGCTCGGCGGTGCCGACCAAGGGGTAGCCGCCGTACCCGGCGCGCAGGTGCAGCTTGAACTCCTCCCACTGGTCAGGTGCCATGGCGGAGGAGTTGAGCCCCAGATAGTGGGCGGCGGCCTGGCCGGCGCTCTCGTCGACCTCGTCGACGAACACCTTCTGTCGGTAGGCCTCGGCTTCTTCGGCGGTGTCGCGCTGGATCACGTACGCGGTCGTCCAGGTGTCCACTTCTCGCCCGTAGGCAGCGGCCTCGGCCCGGCGCTCCTCGACCAGCGCCCGGGTGGAGGCGAGGTCGTAGCCGGCGAGCAGCGCATACCCGGAGTCGGCGTAGCGGGCGACGAAGTCGCGACCGGTCTTCGACCCCCCGGCGTTCATGATGGCCGGCCGGGGGAGCTGGACGGGCTTGGGCTGGGAGTATCCGCCCTCGACGGTGAAGAACTCACCGCGGAAGTCGAAGTCGTCCTCGTCGAGCCAGAACCGCTCGAGCAGTTCGAACCATTCGCTGGTGTATCGGTAACGCTGGTCGTGGGGCAGGAACGATCCGCCGAGCATCGTGAACTCCGGTTCGAACCAGCCGTTGACGATGTTCAGGCAGGTCCGGCCGCCGCTGATGTGGTCGATCGTGGCGACCTGCTTGGCGGCGACCGCCGGGTGGGACGCCTGGACGTGCGCGGTGGTGACCAGCGTGATCCGTTCGGTCACCGAGGCCAGACCCGCGGCCCAGGTGTAGGTGTCGAAGTTGCGGCCGTTGAAGCCGTTGTCGCCGATCTGCTTCCAGCGAGCGACCGGGACGAGGGCCTCGAAGCCGGCCTCATCGGCGAGCTGGGCGATCTTCTTGGTGTAGTCCCAGGTCAGCAGCGGCACGTCGTCGGACAGGGTCATCGCGCAGCCGCGGTCGCAGTTGGGCCCGAAGAGCCCGAGCTTGAGGGGGTTCGCGGAGAACAGGGCGTTGGTGCCGCGCCGATCCCGGCGCTCGTCGGCAGGGGCGTGGTTCGACATGGGTGGTCCCTCTCGGAGGTCGTCTGGTGCCGACCACGGGCCGGCGTGGTAGCAGGAGCAGTGGTTCTCACCGCGGCGGGCGAGGCAGCGGCAGCCGGGAGTGGGTCTCCGCCGGAGAAGGGGGAGCGGGGAGCCGTTACGGCGTCGCCGCGGCGCGGTCGTCGACCAGGCGACGGACGAACGCCTCGGCGTAGCGCGGCGCGTCGAGGGGGTAGCGGGCGCTGAGGAAGTGGCCGTCCTCGACCACCATCGGCTCGTCGTGGACCAGGGAGTACCCGAACCTGCCGAACCGGGTCTCGCCGCGCTCGATCGCGCCGGAGGGCCCCACGGCCTGTCCGACCTCGGTCTCGGTGTACGTCCAGTAGGTCCGGTAGCGGCGGCCCACCCGGAACCAGGTGCAGCGGATCGCGAACTTCTCGATCGGTCGGGTCAAGGTGGTGAAACGGCGACCCTCGATGATGCTGGCCCCGGTGCTGGGATCGATGGTTCTGGCCGGGATCAGTGAGCCATGGCAGATCGCGCCGATCGTCTTGTCCTGGCGATGGAACCCGAGCACGCGCTCGCGGAGGACCCCGCTGTCGAGGTACTGGCGCATGCCCTGGGCGTGCCCGCCGCCGAGATGGACCGCGTCGAAGTCGGCGGGGTCGATGTCGCGATAGGTGATGGGGGACCGGAAGGCCGGGGAGCTCGACATCGCCCGGTAGGCGTCCACGGCGTCCGGCCCGGCCGGGAACCAGTTGAAGAAGCCCGACCGCAGCAGCCGCTGATCGCAGGCGGCGACCCGGCCCGTCTCGGTGGCGAAGGTGACCTCGATGCCGGCGTCGACGAAGGCGCGCCACGCGATCGAGGACTCGGTGGTGTCGAAGTCGCGGTCGGGCAGTGGTACGAGCACGGACGGCGGACGCGGTGACACAAGCTCCTCCTCGGTCTGGGGTGGATGCAGGTGTAGTCCGAAACCGTGACCCAGTCAACACCGCGATGCGCACGAACGGCGCCTACCTCGTATGACTGGATTCAGCAGAGCTTGACGAAGCGATCTCCTGGATGCAGTGTTCCGGTCATGCGATGGACAGGGCTGGACGGGCCGCGTCGGATGCCGCGAGCGGCAGAGCTCGCCGATCTGCTGCGCCCGCGCCCGGTGGTGCTCGACGGCGACCGGCGCCGGGCTGCGCGGGCGGCCAGCGTCGAGGATCTCCGCGCGATGGCCCGCCGCCGTGTCCCCCGAGCGGTCTTCGACTACGTCGAGGGCGGCGCGGAGTCCGAGCGATCGTTGGCCCGCGCCCGCGAGGATCTCGACTCGGTCCACTTCATCGCGCGGGTGCTGCGCGGTGTGTCCACCGTCGACACCCGCGCGACGATCCTCGGCGCCCCGAGCGCGCTGCCGATCGTGTTCGCCCCGACCGGCTTCACGCGCGTCCTGCACCACGAGGGCGAGCTCGCGACCGCGCGCGCGGCCGGAGCGGCGGGCGTGCCCTTCGCGCTCTCAACCATGGGCACCTGCTCGGTGGAAGACGTCGCCGAGATCATCCCGGGGTGTCGGAAGTGGTTCCAGCTCTACCTCTGGAGCGACCGGGGCCGCAGCCGCGAGCTCGTCGACCGTGCCGCCGCCGCCGGCTACGAGGCCCTCGTGCTCACCGTCGACACCCCGGTCGCGGGCCGGCGACTACGCGACGTCCGCAACGGCATGACCCTCCCACCGTCACTAGGGCTGCGGACCTTCGTCGACGGTGCGCGCCACCCCCACTGGTGGATCGACCTGCTCACCACCCGCGCGCTGAGCTTCGCGTCGCTGGACTCGTGGCAGGGCACCGTCGCCGAGCTGGCCGCGACGCTCTTCGACCCCGCCGTGGACTTCGAGGACCTGGACTGGCTCCGCGAGCAGTGGCCGGGCAAGCTCGTGGTCAAGGGAGTCCAGTCCGCGGAGGACGCGGCCCGGATCGCGTCCGCGGGTGCCGACGCGATCGTGCTGAGCAACCACGGCGGCCGCCAGCTCGACCGCTCCGCCACCCCGCTCCGCCAGCTGCCCGAGGTGCTCGATCGCCTCGACGGCCGCTGCGAGGTCTTCGTCGACGGCGCCTTCACCTCCGGCGCCGACGTCGTGGCGGCCCTCGCGCTCGGCGCGGACGCCGTGCTCGTGGGGCGGGCCTACCTCTATGGCCTCATGGCCGCCGGCGAGCTGGGCGTGCGTCGGGTGGCAGCCCTGTTCGAGGAAGAGATCACCACCACCATGACCCTGCTCGGGGCCCGCTCGATCGCCGAGCTGAAACCCGACCTCGTTCGGCTGGTCCCCGCGCCCGAGGCTGGGGAGCATCGCCGGTGGGCCGACCTCGCCGAGGCCGGTCTGGCGATCCCGGCTGGTTAGGCTTCTCCGCCCACCACTCAAGAAGCGCACCGAGCGAGAGGGCCACTCGTGACCTCGGCAGACCTCAACCCCGACCCCCGCACCGACCCCCGCAGCGACTCCCTCGCCGACGCCGCCTACGGCATGATCCGGAACCGGATCCTCGACGGCGTCCTCGGGGTGGGGGCCCCGGTCAGCGTGCTCGGGCTGGCCACCGACCTCGAGATGAGCCGCAGCCCGGTGCGCTATGCGGTCGAGCGGCTGCTCTCCGAGCGACTGCTGCGACGGGTGGCGGGCACGATCGCCGTGGCCGCCCCCGATCGCTACGAGCTCCTGGACTCCCTGGCGGTCCGCACCCAGCTCGAAGCACTCGCCGCGCGGCTGGCCGCCCCACGCATCGACGAGCGGACCCTCGAGGAACTGGTCATCGTCCACGACCGGTTCCGCAGCGCCGTGGACAACGGCGACCAGGACGGCGCACGTCGCGCCGACTCCGACTTCCACCACGCGATCCAGGAGCTCGCGGGCAACGAGTGCCTCGCCGAGTCCCTGGAACGGGTGCGCACGCAGGTGATCCTCGGCGCCTACTCCACCGCGTGGGTCACCAGCCGCGGCCCGGCGGTCCTGGAGCACGAACGGGTCCTGCGCGCGCTGGAGGACCAGGACGGGCAGGCCGCGGAAGCCGCGATGATCCGCCACCTCGACAACCTCACCACGCGCATCACCCGCGAGTGGCGGGCTCAGGACACCGCCGAGGACGCGACGACCAAGCGTCGGAGCACGCCCCGAGCTCCAGGAGGAGGAAGGTAGCCGGTTGGACATCCTGCGACTCGGCCAGCAGGGCCGGGAACGTCCCGTCGCGCGTGTGGGCGGCGACCTGTTCGATCTCACCCCCCTGACCCAGGACGTGGACGGCCGGTGGCTGGCCGCCGGGGGTCTCGCGGCCACCCGCGACGCCCTGCAACGCGGGGCACTGCCGCTCGTCGAGGACCCCGGGCACCTCCGCGTCGGGCCACCGGTGGCACGCCCCACCGCGGTGCTGTGCATCGGCCAGAACTATGTAGCCCACGCGGCCGAGACCGGCTCTGCCCCTCCGACGGATCCGATCGTCTTCCTCAAACACCCGAACACCGTCATCGGGCCCGACGACACCGTCACGCGACCCGCGGGTTGCGACACCCTCGACTGGGAAGTCGAGCTGGCCGTCGTCATCGGCCGACGGACCCACCGACTCGCTCAGCGCAGCGACGCCGCCGACGCCATCGCGGGCTACACGATCGCCAACGACCTCAGCGACCGGCACCGGCAGATGAAGGTCTCCGGAGGGCAGTGGTCCAAGGGCAAGATCGCCCCCGGGTTCTGCCCCGTCGGCCCCTCCCTGGTGCCGGCCGACGAGATCGACCCCAGCGACATGCGCATTGCGTCCTGGGTCAACGGCGAACCACGGCAGGACTCCACGACCGCCGACATGATCTTCGACGTCGCGGCCCTGATCGTCGATCTCTCCCAGTACGTCGCGCTCGAGGCCGGCGACCTGATCCTGACCGGGACCCCGCAAGGGGTCGCGCTGTCCGGGCGCTTCCCCTACCTGCAGCCCGGCGGACGTCGTCGAGACACACATCGAGCGACTCGGGAGCCAACGACAGGTCATCGAAGCATCGGAGGCGGCGCCGCCGAGATCGGCGATCTCCTGAGCGGCGACACCCAGCCCCGAGCCTCTGCGGCGGCCCGTCAGCGTGTTGCGCGGCGTGCGGACGTCCGCGGACTCGGACGGCTCCGGCTACCTACTTGCTGGCTTGCACGATGGCGCCGGCGAAGACGTCGGGCGCCTCGACCGGGACGAAGTGACCGACCCCGTCCACGAGCTGCACGGTGACCTGCGCGAAGAACTCTTCGAGGCGGTCGGACCAGGCGCGCAGGAACAGGGGGTCGTGCTCGGCCCAGAGGAACGTCGTGGGGACCGTGATCTTCTCGTCGGGGACCGTCTCGCCCAGGTAGCGCGCCACGACACTTCCGGCCGCTCGGTAGTACCCGATCGAAGCGGTGAACGCGCCGGCGGGGCCGTACGCCGACGTCAGGTGCTCGAGCCGGGCGGCGTCCAGGATGAAGTCAGGGCCGGACCAGTGCGTCCAGAAGTACTCCAGATAGTCCCGCACAGCGTCCGGTTTCCCGTCGAGGAGCTTCTCGGCCAGGTCGAGATGATGGAAGGACTGGTACCAGAACTCGCGAAACGGACCCTCGCTGAGGATCCGTGACCCGACGCCTGGAGCTGGTGGCGTGATGACCATGGCGCTGAGCAGGTCGGGCCTGTCCTTCGCGAGCTGCTGCCCGACCCTGCTGCCGATGTCGTAACCGCCCAGCACGACCTGGGAGAGCCCCAGCTCGTCGATCAGTCCCGCGACGCTGCGGGCCTGGGCCGCCAGGCTGTAGTAGTCGCCGGGGTCGCGGAGGTGCTTGTCCGAGGCGCCGAAACCGCGCAGGTCCGGCACGACGACGTCGAACTCGTCCCCCAGCCTCTCGGCGACGGACGCCATGTCCGTCCGGTCCCCGGGCCAACCATGGAGCAGGACCACCGGCGGCCGGCCAACCGATCCCAGACGGTCGAAGCTCAGGGTGAACCCATCGACCGGGGCTCCCGTCGACATGGAGAACACGCTCCTTCCAGCGACGCTTGCCCGCGGTCCGAGCCGCGAGCCGACGCACGCTCTCGCGCGCCGACCGACCCACCATCGACGATCACCTTCCGCGAACTCTAGTGGCCGGACGGACAACAACCGTCAAGATCAAGCCACTCGCGCGCAGCAGAGGTCGGGCCGCCCGGGGTGCTGCTGACGACGCCTGAAAGCTGACCCCCTGGCGACGGGTGAATCTGGACCCCCCT
>NZ_BAABHO010000047.1:0-52600 GCF_039542135.1 Actinomycetospora chlora | reverse complement strand
CGGCCTGGACGTGCCGGCGCCGACGGCCGCGGTGGTGCCGGTGGTGCTCGGCGAGCCCGAGCCGGCGCTGGCCGCCGCGGCGGGCTGCGCTGAGCACGGCGTGCGCGCCGGCTGCTTCCGCCCGCCGTCGGTGCCCGCGGGTACCTCGCGCCTGCGCCTGACCGCGCGTGCCGACCTCACCGCCGACGACCTCGCGCTGGTCGACCAGGTGCTGCACAAGGTGCTCGGCCCGATCGTCGGCGCCTGAGCCCCCGACCGGCCGACGTCACACGCCACCGACCGGGCGTGCGCCCGCTGCGCCGAACTACGCAGCGTCGAACGACTCGTCACCCACCGTGTCAGCGCGGTAAGCTCCGTCCCCGCTTCGGGAGCCGCCCGGCGCGTTCGGGGAGGTGGCGTGACTCCGCTGCTGCCCGTGCGTCCGGATCTCGACGGCGCCACGCCCCACACGTTGCTCGTGGCCGACACGGTCGAGCAGGGCCGGCGCGGCACGGCGTCGTGGGTGGAGCGCGAGCTCGCCCACGGTTCGAAGGTCTACTACAAGGGCTGGCTGCACGAGGGGCAGCGGCTCGACCAGCACTGGATCACCGGACCGGCCGGCCCGCGCGGCGCCCGCGACGCCCTCGCGTCGGGCCAGCTCGAGTTCCTCGACTTCCTGAGCCTCATCGAGCGCTACGGCGCCACCAGCGACGGCGTCCTCACGCTCTACCGCAGCGAGGTCGAGCGCGCCCTCGAGGACATGTGGCCGACGGTCGCGATGACCCAGGAGAGCCCCGAGCTCCCGATGGCCGAGGCCGCCCAGGTCGCCGAGTACACGACCTGGGAGACCGGGTTCGACGGGCTGACCCAGCGGTGGCCGGTCCGGATGCTCTGCCAGCTCACCGTGCCCGTCGAGAACGAGACCGCGGTGTGGGAGACGGTCGCGGTGCACCACCGCGACGTCGTCGACGGGTTCTGGGCGGCCAGCGGGTGCGGCGACCGGTGGCGGCCCCACGGCGACCTCGACGCCCACGTCGCCCGCCGCTTCGGCGCCGCGGTCAACGGCGCGCTGCGGGCGGCCCGCGAGCGCGAGGACGGCCCGGACCTGCACCTCGACCTGACCGCCATCGACTTCATGGACGTGGCCTGCGCGGAGATCCTCATGCTGGCCGCGCGCTCCGCGCCGGACGGGCAGCAGATGGTGCTGCACGGCGGCCACCGGTTCCTGCGCCGCCTGTTCGACGCCGTCGGCCGCCCCCCGTCGGTGCGCGAGAGCGAGGACGTGTCGTGACCGGGCCGGCGCCGGAGGGCCTGGTCCACCTCGGGCTCGTGTACGACGGTCCGGACGACCTCGTGCGGCAGGCCGTGCCCGAGCTGCGGCGCCGGATCGCCGCCGGCGACGCCGTGTCCGTCACCGCCGACCGCGCCACGGTGCGCCGGGTCCGCGAGGAGCTCGGCCCGGCGGGGGAGCGCGTCGAGTACCCGCCGCCGTCGACGACGGTGACGCCGTCGGAGCCGGCGTTCCTCGCCACCGTGCGCGGCTGGGCCGGGTCGGGGCGGCGCACGACGGTGCTCGGCTGCTGCCCGGCGTCGATGTCCGCCGCCGAGTGCGGGTTCGGCGAGGACGCCCTCAACGCCGTGCTCGGCGACCTGCCGCTGACGCTGATCTGCTGCTGCCGCCGCGACCTCGACCCGGGCCTGCTCGCCGTCGCCCGCCGCACGCACCCGCTGCTCGCCACCCCGATCGGCACCACCGACAACCCCGACTACCGCGCCCCGGCCACCGCGTGCCCGGCGCCGGCCGCGCTGTGGGGCGCGGTCGCCGGCCGGGTCGACCTCGACGGCACCGGGGACCTCGCGGAGCTGCGCCGCTGCGTCGCCGCCGCCGCCGGCCGGACGGGGCTCGAGGGCGACGCCGTGCGCGCCGCGGTGCTCGCCGTGCACGAGGCGGCCGTGCTCGCCGTGCGCCGCCGCGACCCGGACGGGCCGGGCCTGGTCGTCGAGATCCGGGCCGAGCCCGGCCGCTCGCTCTTCTCCGAGATCGTGGGGCCGCGCGCGCCGCTGGACGACCACCTCGACGGCCACCACACCGACCCCCTCGGCCGGCTCCGGCCGTTCTGCACCGAGGCGCTGGTGCTCGACGACGCCGAGCACCGGGCGGTCCGGGTGCTGTCGACGATGTGACAGGCTCGCCGCCCGTGCGGACCTTGATCGTGACGGGGACGGGCACGGACGTCGGCAAGACCGTCGTGGTCGCCGCGATCGCGGCCCTGGCCCGTGCGGCGGGGGAGCGCGTCACCGTCGTCAAGCCCGCGCAGACGGGCGTGGCCCCCGGCGAGGACGGCGACCTGGCCGCGGTCGTCCGCCTGGCCGGGCCGGTGGACACGCTCGAGCTCGCCCGCTTCCCCGACCCCCTCGCGCCCGCGACGGCGGCCCGCCGGGCCGGGGCGACGCCGCTGACGGCCGCCGAGGTCGTCGCGGCCGTGCGCGCCCTCGACACCGACCTGGCGATCGTCGAGGGCGCGGGCGGGCTGCTCGTCCGCCTCAACGACGGCACCGACACCCACCCACCCCAGACCCTCGCCGACGTCGCCGCCGCCCTCGACGCGCCCGTCGTGGTCGTCGCGAGCGCCGGGCTCGGCGTGCTCAACACCGCCGCGCTGACGGCCGAGGCGCTGGCCCGCCGCGGGATCCCGCTGGCCGGCACCGTCGTCGGCGCCTACCCGGCGCAGCCCGACCTCGCCGAGCGGACCAACCTCGACGACCTCCCCGTCGTCACCGGTGCCCCCCTGCTGGGGGTGCTGCCGGGCGGGCTCGGGACGGCGTCGCCGGCGGCGCTCCTCGACGCCGCGCGGTGTGGCCTGGGTCCCGTCCTGGGCGGTCGGTGGTCCCCGGACCGCGCGTCGTGAGGCACACTGCGGCGAGCCCGAACAACCCCGACGAAGGGAGCCCTGCGTGACGGCCGTGGATCGCGGAGCGACCGCTCCGGAGACCGGCGAGGACGTCCTCGCCGTGGCCCGCGAGCAGGTCCTGGAACGCGGGGAGGGCCTGACGCAGGAGCAGGTGCTGGCCGTCCTGCAGCTGCCCACCGAGCGCCTCCCGGAGGCGCTGGCGCTCGCGCACGAGGTGCGGATGCGCTGGTGCGGGCCCGAGGTCGAGGTCGAGGGCATCGTCTCGCTGAAGACCGGCGGGTGCCCCGAGGACTGCCACTTCTGCTCGCAGTCGGGGCTGTTCGAGTCGCCGGTGCGCGCCGCGTGGCTCGACAAGGACCGCCTCGTCGAGGCCGCCAAGCAGACGGCGAAGACCGGCGCGACGGAGTTCTGCATCGTCGCCGCCGTGCGCGGACCCGACGCGAAGCTCATGGAGCAGGTGCGCGCGGGCATCGCCGCGATCCGCGCCGAGGTCGACATCAACGTCGCCTGCTCGCTGGGGATGCTGACCCAGGCCCAGGTCGACGAGCTCGCCGCGATGGGCGTGCACCGCTACAACCACAACCTCGAGACCGCCCGCAGCCACTTCCCGGAGGTCGTCACCACGCACTCCTGGGAGGAGCGCTGGGACACCCTGCAGATGGTGCGCGCGGCGGGGATGGAGGTGTGCTGCGGCGGCATCGTCGGCATGGGCGAGACGCTCGAGCAGCGCGCCGAGTTCGCGGTGCAGCTCGCCGAGCTCGAGCCCGACGAGGTGCCGCTGAACTTCCTCATCCCCAACCCGGGGACGCCGTTCGCGCACCTCGAGGTACCGCAGGGGGCCGACGCGCTGATGACCGTCGCCGCGTTCCGGCTCGCGCTGCCGCGCACCGTGCTGCGCTTCGCCGGCGGCCGGGAGCTCACGCTCGGCGACCTCGGCGCGGAGCAGGGCATGCTCGGCGGGGTCAACGCGATCATCGTCGGCAACTACCTGACCAACCTCGGGCGCCCGGCCGAGCAGGACCTCGACATGCTCGAGACCCTCAAGATGCCGATCAAGGCCCTGAACGACACGCTGTGAGCGCCGTCCTCGAGCCGACCGACGAGCCCGGCGGGCCCGACGGGACCGCGGCCTACTGCGCCTGGTGCGGCGGCGCGCGGGCCGAGGGCGACCACGCGGCGTGCGAGCGCCGGCTGGCCACCGTCGACCCGCCGCGGCACTGCCCGGTCTGCGCCCGGCGCATGGTCGTGCAGGTCGATCCCGTGGGCTGGACCGCCCGCTGCAGCCGGCACGGGGAGTCGGCCGGGACGAACGGGTTCTCGACACCGTGACGACGACGGTCGACGACGACTTCCTGCCCACCGAGCGGCCCGGGCGGCTCGTGCGGGAGGAGCTGCGCGAGGACGTCCCGGCCGCGCTGCGCTACGCCGCGATCCTCGTGGTGGTCGGGCTCCCGCTCGGCGCGCTGTGGGCGCTGCTCGCGCCCGTCGTGCACGTCGTCGCGCTGCCCGGGGCGGGCACCGGGTCGCCGGCGGGGGAGGCCGACCACGCCTTCGACGCGGTGGCGATCCACATCCTGCTCGTGGCGTCCTTCGGCGTGATCGCGGGCGCCGTGGCGTGGCGCCGTCGCCACCGGCGCGGGCCGGTGATGCTCGTCGCGCTGGTGGTGGGGACGCTCGTGGGCGGCTGGGTCGCCGGGCGGGTGGGCGCGCTGCTGGCGTGGGCGGCCTCGCCGGTCCCGGTGCTCGTCGACCCGTCGGCGCTGGGCAGCGCGGGCGCGCCCGGCGCGCCGCTGCCGGCCGTGCTGACGAGCCTGCCGCCGTCGCCGGGGCCCTGGTGGATCGCGCTCGTCGCCGGGCTCGGCGGGGCGCTGGCCTACGTGCTCGCCGCGATCGTCGACGGGCACGAGGACATGAGCCGGGACGACGGGCTGTCATCCCCGGGGCATCCCGGTCAGGCATGAGCGCCCTCGACCTCGCCGCCGAGCTCGTCCGCCTCGACACCCGCGGCGGCGGGGAGCGGGCCGCGGCGGACCTGCTCGCCGGCCGCCTCGACGACGCCGGGCTCGCCGTGACCGTGCACGAGACCCGGGCCGGCCGCGCGAACCTCGTCGCCCGGCACGGCGACGACACCCCGGTGACGCTCACCGGGCACCTGGACACCGTGCCCGCCGACGCGGCGGTGTGGTCGTTCGACCCGCTGGCCGGCGACGTCGTCGACGGGCGACTGCGCGGCCGGGGCAGCAGCGACATGAAGGCCGGGGTGGCCGCCGCGGTCGTCGCGGCGGCCGACCACGTCCGCGCGGGCGGTCGCGGCGTGCAGGTCGTGCTCACGTTCGGCGAGGAGACCGGCTGCGAGGGCGCCCGCGAGATCCCGGCCGGGACGCTCGCGCCCTCGCGGACGCTGCTCGTCGCCGAGCCGACCGCGAACCACGTCGTCCTGGGCCACAAGGGCGTGCTCTGGCTCGCGCTGCGGGCCACGGGCGTCCCGGCGCACGGGTCGCGCCCCGACCTCGGCCACAACGCGCTGGTCGACCTCGCCCGGGCCGCCGTGCGCGTCCACGAGCACGACGCCTGGCCCACGAGCCCGACCCACGGCGCCACCACCGCGAACGTCGGCATGATGCGTGCGGGTGTCCAGCCCAACGTCGTGCCCGACCGCGCCGAGCTCACCGTCGACCTGCGCCTCGTCCCGGGCGACACCCCCGACGCGGCCGAGGCCACCGTCGTCGACCTGGCCGGCGTCGCGGTCGAGACCGAGCGCCTCGTCGAGCTGCCGCTGATCGACACCGACCCGGCCCGCGTCGCCCGGGTCGTGGAGCTGCTCGGCGGGGGAACGCCCCGGTACGCCACCTACTTCACCGACGCGAGCGTCCTCGCCGCCGCGCTCGGGGACGCCGACACCGTCGTCTTCGGGCCCGGCGACCCCGAGCAGGCCCACGTCACCGACGAGACCGCGCCGGCCGGCCTCGTCGAGCCCGCCGCGGACGCGTTCCGGCGGGTGCTCGCCGCGCTGACCTAGGCGGGCTCACCCGACCGGCGCCGCCACGACCCCGAGCTGGGTCATCAGCTCGACCTGGTCGAAGTACAGCGCGAAGTCGGTGAACCGCTCGCCGTCGTTGTCGCCGATGTTGATGAAGGGGACGCTCACGCGGCGGCCGGTGGCCGGGAGATCCCCGCCCGGCGCGTGCAGCGTCTCGGTGTGGGTGCCCTCGAACACCGCCTCGAGCGCGCCGCTGGTGCCCCCGTCGACCAGCCGCAGGATGCGGCACCGGTTGTCGGGGAAGGCCTCCTGCCACAGGCGGTAGAACATCGTCACGATCTCCGGCCCGGAGCCGCCGACGCCGCCCGGCGCCCTCAGCGTCGCGTCCTCCCCGAAGAGGGCGCACCACCCGGCCCGGTCCTTGTCGTTCCAGCGCTCGAGGCTCAGTTCCATCAGTGCCCGCGTGTCCATGGGTGCTCCTCGGTCCTCGGACGGCGGCCCCGTCGGTCGCCGTCGGGGGAGTGCAGGATCGGGGCGCCGCGTCACCAGCGGGTACAGCGCGGGCCGAGGTTGGGTCTCGTCACTCACGGGGTCCGGACGGCCACGGCTCGGGTCCGGGCGAGGGCGACGGTCAGGTGAGCGTGTAGGCGTCGTACACCACGGCCGACGGGGTGCGTCGCGCCGCCGCGACCGTCAGCACCCGCGTCATCCAGCGGTACCGCGGCGCGGACGTCTCGAACGTCGCGGAGACCCGGAAGTAGTACGTCGCCGGGTCGACGTCCTCGCCGCGGGCCAGCGCGTCGAGCACCGCGGCCGGGCCGGCGCGCACGCCGGCGGTGCGGATGTGCACGAGCGCGCCGTCGTCGGCCCGCCACGTGTAGCGGGTGTCGACGACGACCGCGCCGTCGTCGTGGACCACCTGCCAGTCGGCGCCGCCCGGGACGACCACGCCCGAGAAGCGCTCACCGCGCACGGTGCCGCCGGTGATCGGGACGATGCGCCGGTGACCGGCGTCGGTGGTGCCGAGGTCCATCACCTCGCCGAGCTCGACCTCGACGTGGGCGAGGAACTCCAGGGCGGGGACGGGCAGGTCCATCGCTAGTTCAGGCTGTGCTCGACCGCGAACTTCACGCTCGGCGCCCACACCGCGCGCAGCTCGCCGAGCAGCACGGCCTCCCGCGTCATCGAGCGCCGGATGAGCTGCAGGCGTTCCATCGGGCAGGTCTGCTCGAGCAGCTCCTGGCGGTCCGAGAGCGGCAGCAGGCAGTCGCCGGCGAGGATGTGGGCGAGCTCGGGGCCGGCGACACCCGACGCCGCCTCCTCGGTGAGCTCGGCGGGCATCTCCCCGTCGCCGCCGCCCTGCTGGCGCCAGGCCGTCGTGCAGTAGCGGCGGTGGGCCGCCCGGGCGGCCATCGCGAGCGGCGCGAGGTCGCTCTCCTCGTCGCCCTCGTCGTCGGGCACCCACTCGACGTTGGCGACGAGGTACGGGGCCGCCGTCTCGTCGACGTCGAGGAGGCGGAACCGGCGGTCGCCGGTGGTCTGGATGTCGAAGCGGCCGTCGGGCAGGCGCCGCACCTCGCGCAGCGTCGCCGTGCAGCCGACGTCGTGCAGGCCGTCGCGGCCGTCGTCGGGGCTCCAGCCCTCCCGCACGGCGACCACGCCGAACTGCTTGCCGGGCAGCGTGCCCGTTACCAGGTCGATCGTCAGCTGGCGGTAGCGGGGCTCGAAGATGTGCAGCGGCAGCGACGCGCCCGGCAGCAGCACGGTCCCCAGGGGGAACAGGGGCAGCGTCTCGACCACGGCGCTCACGCTACGACCCCGAGGCGTACCCCGCCGGGTGGACGGCGACGCGCGGAACGGCCGGGCCGGTCAGCCGCCGTCGCCCGGTGGGCGCAGCGCGGCGAACGGGTCGGTGACGCGCAGGGCGTGCTCGCAGAACCGGAACGTCGCGGCCGGGCGGCCACCGGCGGGGCCGGGGGCGGCGGTCGCGCCGGTCGGGACGAGCACGCCGCGGCGGGTCAGGACGCGCTGGAGGTTGGTCGCCGAGACGCGGTGGCCGAGCGCCGCGGCGTAGAGGTCGCGCAGCTCGGAGACGGTGAACGTCGCCGGCGCGAGCGCGAACCCGATGTTGGTGTACGAGAGCTTGGCGCGCAGGCGGTCGAGCCCGTCGCGGGTGATGACGCCGTGGTCGAACGCCGTGGGCGGCAGCGCGTCCACGCGGTGCCAGGCGGTGTCGTCGGGGACCGCCGGATCGGCGTCGGTGGGCACGAGTCCGAGGAACGCCGTCGCGACGCGCCGCGGCGGCGGGCCGCGGTGGGGGTCGGAGAAGACGCCGAGCTGCTCGACGTGCGCGACCTCGGCGAGGTCGACCTTCTCGGCCAGGTGGCGGCGCACCGAGGCCTCGACGTCCTCGTCGGGCCCGAGGCGCCCGGCCGGGAGCGACCAGCGCCCGGCCTGCGGCTCCCGCGCCCGCTGCCAGAGCAGCACGCTCGGCACGGCCTCGGTGATGCGCAGGACGACGGCGAGCACGTCGTGCGCGTACGTCCCCGCCTCGCCGCTGCTCTCCACGGAGAGTGATCGTAGGCGGTGTCAGCGGTGGGGCCCCGCTGACGTTCAGTGTCCGCAACGCCACTCAGTCGCCGGCGCGTCCGTGGTGCTCGCCACCCGCCGTGACGGAGACCTGGCGCGAGGGCCCGGGGGCCGGGTACGGTCGGCCATGTTTTCGACCAAGAGGCGAAAACTACCGAGACCGGTCGCCCTCGACGCCGAGGGGCTGCCGGGGGAGGAGACGGCGATGACCGTCACCGCAGCCACGGACCTCGTCGAGCCGCTGACCGCGGGCCCGGGCTGGGCCGAGGAGATCCGCCGGCTCGCCCGGGAGCGCGACGCCGTGGTGCTCGCGCACAACTACCAGCGTCCCGAGATCCAGGACGTCGCCGACCACACCGGCGACTCGCTGGCCCTGAGCCGCATCGCCGCCGCCAGCGACGCGAGCACGATCGTCTTCTGCGGCGTCCACTTCATGGCCGAGACCGCGAAGATCCTCGCGCCGGACAAGACCGTGCTCATCCCCGACGCCCGCGCCGGCTGCAGCCTCGCCGACTCGATCACCGCCGACGAGCTGCGCGTCTGGAAGGCCGAACACCCCGGGGCCGTCGTGGTCAGCTACGTCAACACCACCGCCGCGGTGAAGGCCGAGACCGACGTCTGCTGCACGTCGTCCAACGCCGTCGAGGTCGTGCGCTCGATCCCGGCGGACCGCGAGATCCTCTTCCTCCCCGATCAGTTCCTCGGCGCCCACGTGAGACGGGAGACCGGCCGGGAGAACCTGCACGTCTGGGCCGGCGAGTGCCACGTCCACGCCGGCATCAACGGCGCCGAGCTCACCGCCCGCGCGCAGGCCGACCCGGAGGCGGACCTGTTCGTCCACCCCGAGTGCGGCTGCGCGACCAGCGCGCTCTACCTCGCCGGCGCGGGCGCGGTGCCCGCCGACCAGGTCCACATCCTGTCCACCGGCGGGATGCTCGACGCCGCCAAGAACACCACCAGGCGCAGCGTCCTCGTCGCCACCGAGGTGGGGATGCTCCACCAGCTGCGCCGGGCCAACCCCGACGTCGACTTCCGACCCGTCAACGACCGCGCGTCGTGCGGGTACATGAAGATGATCACGCCGGGCGCGCTGACGCGGGCGCTGGTGGAGGGCCGCGACGAGGTCCACGTCGACGCCGACACCGCCGCCCGTGCCCGCGGCGCCGTCCAGCGGATGATCGAGATCGGGCGGCCCGGGGGTGGGGAGTGACCGCCTGGGAGGTGACGGCCGACCTCGTCGTCGTCGGCTCCGGCGTCGCCGGGCTGACCGCCGCGCTGGAGGCCGCGCGCGCCGGGCTGCGGGTCGTCGTCGTGACCAAGGACGCGCCCGAGGAGGGCAGCACCCGCTGGGCCCAGGGCGGGATCGCGGTCGTGGTGGGTGACGGTGTCTCGGAGGAGCAGGGCGACAGCGTCGCCACCCACCTCGCCGACACGGTCGCCGCGGGCGGCGGGCTCGTCGACGCCGGCGCGGCGGGGACGATCCTCGCCGCGGTGCGGGCCGCCGTCGCCGCGCTGCGCGCCGCGGGCGCGGTCTTCGACGGCGAGCCGGGGGAGCTCGCCCGCGGCCGCGAGGTCGTGCTGTCGGCGTTCCGCGTCGTGCACGCGGGCGGCGACGCGACCGGCGCGGAGGTCGAGCGCGCCCTCGTCGCCGCGGCCCGGCGTGCCGAGCTGACGGTGCTCGCCGGCCACGCCGCGGTCGCCGTGCTGACGGGTGCCGACGGTGCCGTGCGGGGCCTGGAGGTCCGGGACGGCGCGGGCACGGTCGGGCGCGTGGCCGCGCCTGCGGTGCTGCTCGCGACCGGGGGCGTCGGCGGGCTCTACGAGACCACCACCAACCCGGCGGTCGCGACGGCCGACGGCTGGTCGCTCGCGCTGCGGGCCGGCGCGGCGCTCGCCGACGTCGAGTTCGTGCAGTTCCACCCCACCGCCCTCTTCACCGGCCCGGCCGCCACGGGCCGGGCGCCGCTGGTCACCGAGGCCCTGCGCGGCGCGGGGGCGGTCCTGCGCGACACCGCGGGCCGGTCGGTGACGGCGGGGGTCCACCCGCTCGGCGACCTCGCGCCCCGCGACGTCGTCGCCGCGGCGATCACCCGTCGGATCGGCGAGCTCGGTGCCGGGCACGTCTGGCTCGACGCCACCGGGGTCCCCGACGTCGCCGCGCGCTTCCCGACCGTCGCCGCCTCCTGCGCCGCGATCGGGGTCGATCTCGCCCGCGACCCGGTGCCCGTCCGGCCCGCCGCGCACTACTCCTGCGGCGGCGTCGTCACCGACACCCGCGGCCGGACCGGCGTCGCGGGCCTGTGGGCGGCCGGCGAGGTCGCGCGCACCGGGCTGCACGGCGCCAACCGGCTGGCGTCGAACAGCCTGCTCGAGGGCCTGGTCGTGGGCCGGCAGGCGGCCGCGGACGTGCTCGAGGCGCTGGCCGGGCCCCGCCGCCTCGCCCCGGCCGCCGATCCCGCGCCGGTGCCGGTGCCGGTGGCCGACCGCCCGGTGCTCCAGGCCGCGATGACCCGGGGCGCGGCGATCGGCCGCGACGCCGCGGGCCTGGCCGCCGCCTCCGACGCGATCGAGGCCGCGAGCGCCCTGCGGGTGCCCCGCTCCCGGGCCCAGGTCGAGGACGCGGCGCTCACCCTCGCTGCGCACGCCCTGCTGGCCGCGGCCGGGTCGCGCACCGAGACCCGCGGCTGCCACGTCCGCCACGACCACCCGACCACCGACGACCACTGGCAGCGCGCGTCGAGCACCGTCGTCCTCGACGGTGACGGCCGCCTCCACGTCGGCGTCACCGACGCCCGCCACGGAGGTGCGGCATGACCGTCACGACGCTGCCGGCGACCCTCGACCCCGCCGAGGTCGACGCCGTCGTCGCCCGGGCCCTCGACGAGGACCTGCGCGACGGCCCGGACGTCACGACGACGGCCTGCGTGCCCGAGGGCGCCGTGGCCGTCGGCGAGTTCCGCACCCGCCCCGCCGGGACGCTCGCGGGCGTCGGCGTCGCGGTCCGCGTGCTCGAGCGGGTCTGCGGGCCCGAGCTGGAGATCCTCGACGCCCGGCGTGACGGCGACCGGCTCGCGGCCGGCGACGTCGCCCTGGCCGTCCGGGCGCCGCTGCGCACCCTGCTCACCGCCGAGCGCACGGCGCTCAACCTGCTCGGGCAGCTCTCGGGGGTCGCGACGGCGACGGCGGCGTGGGTCGACGCCGTCGCCGGCACGCAGGCGCGCATCCGCGACACCCGCAAGACCGTGCCCGGGATGCGCGCGCTGCAGAAGTACGCGGTGCGCTGCGGCGGCGGGGTCAACCACCGGATGTCCCTGGGCGACGCGATCCTCATCAAGGACAACCACGTCGCGGCCGCCGGCTCGGTGACCGCGGCCCTCACCGCCGCCCGCGCGGCGGCGCCACACCTGCCGTGCGAGGTCGAGGTGGACTCGGTCGAGCAGCTCGAGGAGGCGCTGGGGCTCGGGGTCGAGCTGGTGCTGCTCGACAACTTCACCCCGGCGCGAACGGCCGACGCGGTGGCCCGCCGCGACGCCCGCGCGCCCGGCACCGGCCTCGAGGTCTCCGGCGGCCTGACGATCGACACCGCCGCGGCCCACGCCGCCGCGGGCGTCGACTACCTCGCGGTCGGCGCCCTCACCCACTCGGCCCCGGTCCTCGACCTCGGGCTCGACCTCCGTCCGTGAGTGGTTCCGTGGCCCATGGCCCACGCAAGCGCTCACACGGGGTGGTGGTCGTCGGCGGCGGCATCGCCGGGATGTCGGTGGCCGCGGAGCTGGCGCGTGGGCGTGACGTCCTGCTCGTCGAGGGGGAGCCCGAGCTCGCCCGGCACACCACCGGGCGCTCGGCCGCGAGCTACATCCCCGGCCATGGACGCCCGCCCGCCCGGGCGCTGATCGCCGCGTCCCGAGCGCGGTTCGACGCGTTCGCCGCCGAGGCGGGCCACCCGTTCCTGCGCCCGCGCCCGGTCCTGCGCGTCGCGCACGACGAGGACGAGGAGCGGCTCCTGCGGGCGGCCATCCGGGACCTCGAGACCCTCGACGAGCTCCCCGTCGCCGACGCCGTCGCCCGCTGGCCTGTGCTGCGCCCGGAGCCCCTGCGGGCCGCCGGCGTCGTCGAGGGCGCGCAGGACGCCGACCCGCTCGGCCTGCACCAGCACTACCGGCGGACCCTCCGCCACCGGGGCGGCACGATCCGGACGGGCACGCCGGTGACGGCCCTGGCCCGCACCGCCTCGGGCTGGCGCGTCGGCCTGGGCTCCCCGGGACACACCGAGCACGTCGACACCGACACCGTCGTCCTCGCCGCCGGCGCCTGGACCGACCACCTGCTCGCCCTCGCCGGCGCCCCGCCGCTGCGCCTGCGCCCGCTGCGCCGCACCATCGCCATCGCCCGGGTGCCCGCGGGCGCGCCCGTGCGCCGCGACGACCCGTTCGTCGTCTCGGCCGCCGAGCGCTGGTACGCCAAGCCCGAGGGCGAGCACCTGCTCGTCTCGCCGTCGGAGGAGACCCCGGCCGAGCCCGGCGACCCGCGTCCCGACGAGCTCGACGTCGCCCGCGCGCTCGAGGCCGTCAACGCCGTCACGACGCTCGGGCTGCGCTCGGTGGTCACCAGCTGGACCGGCCTGCGCACCTTCGCGCCCGACCGCGCCCTGGTGATCGGCGACCGCCCCGAGCACCCGGGCCTGCACCTCTTCGCCGGCCAGGGCGGCTCCGGCATCGAGACCGCGCCGGCCGCGGCCGCCCTCGCCGCGGCCGTGATCAGCGGCGACGTGCCCCCGCCGGACGTCCTCGCTGCCCTGCACGACCACGGCGCGGAGGTCGGGGCTCTGCTCGCCACCCGACCCGGGACCGGCGCCGGGACCTCGCGAGCACCTCGCTAGCCTCGCCCGTATGGGGGAGACTCGCCGCCTGGTCGCCGCGGTGCTGGCCGTGCTCGCGCTGGCGCTCGCCGGGTGCGCCACGGCCGGGGACGACCTGCCGCCGCTGCCGGTCACGGCGCCGGTGGGTCAGGACACGCCCGCCCCGGCGGCCCCGGACACGCCCGCGCCCGCTGCGGTGCCCAACGACGACGGACCGGCCGGCCTCCTCGCCCCGCTCCCGGCGATCGGCTCGCGCAACGGCCCGCGCATCTGCGGCAAGACCCAGTCGACGCCGGTCGCCGGCGGGCGCTACGAGGTCCAGAACAACGCCTGGGGCGACGACACCCCGCAGTGCACCACCGCGTTCGACACCGGCTTCGTGGTGCAGGCGAACCACAACAAGGACTCGGGTCCGGCCGCGTACCCGTCGATCGTCTACGGCTGCAACTACGGCACCTGCACCCGCGGCTCGCCCTTCCCCCGGCCCGTCGCCGACATGGGCGACGTGCGCTCCAGCTGGGCGGTGACGGTGCCCCGCCGCGGCGACTACAACGTCGCCTACGACGTCTGGCTCGACCCGACCCCGCGGCGCGAGGGGGCCAACACCGGCGCCGAGCTGATGATCTGGCTGGACCGCACCGACCGCGTCCAGCCGATCGGCGCCGAGCGCGGCAGCGTCCGCATCGGGGACGCGAGCTGGACGATCTGGACCGGCGAGAACCAGGGCACGCCGGTGATCTCCTACGTCCGCGACCAGCCGACCGCGCAGGTCCTCGACCTGCCGATCACCGAGTTCGTCGGCGACGCCACCCGCCGCGGCGTCGTGCAGCCCTCGTGGTTCCTCACCAACATCCAGGCCGGCTTCGAGCCCTGGATCGGGGGCGAGGGCCTGTCGACCGACGCCTTCGCCCTCACCCGCAACGGGGTCTGAACCGGCGCGTCACCCACAGGAACACCCATCCGTGCTGCTCCCGAACGAGGGAGGGCCACTCCCGCTCCGGCCGCGGCGAACGTAGCTTCAGCTGCGCCGAACGGTCGAGCAGCGAGGATGGCCAGAGATGAACGGTCGACGTCGGTCGACGAGCGGGATCTTCGTGGTGATGACGGTCGTGCTGGCGGTGCTGCTCGGCGGCGCCCCGGCGAGCGCCACCACGCCCCGGGTCGACGGGGTGCGCGTCTGCGACAAGTTCGGCTCGACGCCGGTCGCGGGCGGCCGGTACGAGGTGCAGAACGACGTGTGGGGCGCCGACACCCCGCAGTGCGTCACGGCCTTCGACACCGGCTTCGTCGTCGACCCCGCCGACCACCACAAGGAGAACGAGCCCGCGGCGTACCCGTCGATCGTCTGGGGCTGCAACTACGGCAACTGCACCAAGGACACCCCGTTCCCGCGGCCGGTCTCGCAGCTCGCCGGCCTGACGTCCTCCTGGGCGGTCACCGTGCCGCCGACCGGCGACTACAACGTCGCCTACGACCTCTGGATGGACCCGACGCCGCGCCGCGACGGCCGGCCGACCGGCCTCGAGCTGATGATCTGGCTGCGCCACACCGACCGCGTCCAGCCCATCGGGGACAAGAGGGCGGAGGTCCAGATCGCCGGCACGACGTGGGACGTGTGGCTCGGCGCGATCGACCTGCCCACGATCACCTACGTGCGCCACGAGCCGACCGACGAGGTCACCGACCTGCCGCTCGACCAGTTCGTCACCGACGCGCAGAACCGGGGCGTCGCGAAGCCCGAGTGGTTCATGACGAGCGTGCAGGCCGGCTTCGAGCCGTGGATCGGCGGCGCGGGCCTCACGACCCGGTCGTTCTCGGCGGACATCCCGCCCCTACCCGCCGCCTGACGGGTCCTCGCCCGGAGCTCCCGGACGGAGGGCGTCGATCATCCGGCGGTCCCGCTTGGTGGGGCGTCCCGCACCCCGGTCGCGCACGGCGACCGGCGCGGGGCGCTCCTCCGGCGGTGGGGGCGGCGGGGTGTGGTCGACGTAGCAGGTGACGGCGACGGGCGCGCCGACCCGCTTCTCGATCACCTTGGTGACCTCGACGATCCGCGGGATCTCGTAGACCCGCGTGCGGACGGTGTCACCCGGCTTGACCGGCGTCGCGGGCTTGGCCGGGGTGTCGTTGACGCGCACGTGCCCGCCGCGGCACGCCTCGGCGGCGTCGGCGCGGGTCTTCGTCAGGCGCACCGCCCACAGCCAGCGGTCGACGCGGGTGGAGTCCATCGCCTCCCAGCATGGCCCAGCATGACGCGGCCGTCGCGGGGATAACCCGCCGCACGTGGACCACGGCATCATGATGTTCCCGACGGACTACGCCATCGACCCGGCCGAGCTGGCCAAGGAGACCGAGGACCGGGGCTTCGACTCGCTCTGGTTCCCCGAGCACAGCCACATCCCGACGAAGCGCGAGTCGCCCTATCCCGGGGGCGGCGACCTGCCGCGGATGTACGTGCACACCTACGACCCGTTCGTCGCCCTCACCGCCGCGGCGGCCGCGACGTCGACGCTGAAGCTCGCCACCGGCATCTGCCTGGTCATCCAGCGGGACACGATCCACACCGCCAAGGAGGTCGCGAGCCTCGACCGCCTGTCGGGCGGGCGGTTCCTCTTCGGCATCGGCGGCGGCTGGAACCGCGAGGAGATGGCCGACCACGGCACGAACCCGAAGACTCGGATGCGCAAGATGGGCGAGCAGGTCCACGCCATGAAGGCGCTGTGGACGCAGGAGGAGGCCGAGTTCCACGGCGAGTTCGTGGACTTCGAGCGCAGCTGGGCCTGGCCGAAGCCACTCCAGGATCCGCACCCGCCGGTGTACGTCGGCGGGATGGGGCCGGGCGTCGAGGACCGCGTCCTCGACTTCGGTGACGCGTGGCTGCCCCAGCGCGTCGGGCCGGACAACATCGGCCAGTTCGAGCAGCGCGCGGAGGCCCTCCAGCGGCGCGCCGCCGACGCCGGCCGCGGCCGCATCCCGATGTCGCTGTTCGGGGCCGAGACGTCGTCCGAGGCGCTCGACGGCTACCGCCGCATCGGTCTGGAGCGCGCGATCTACGGCGTGAGCTCGTCGGACCGCGACACCGTCCTGAAGGAGCTCGACGAGCTGGCGACGCTGGTGGACTGACCCCGTGCCCACGCTCGACGTCGACGACGCGCGCCGCCGGTTCGCCGCGGCGCGCGTCGCGCGCCTGGCGACGGTGTCGGCCGACGGGCGGCCCCACCTCGTGCCCGTGGTGTTCGCCGTCGAGGGCGACGCCGTGCTGATGGCCGTCGACCAGAAGCCGAAGCGTCACCGCGACCTCAAGCGGCTGCGCAACATGGCCGACCATCCCGCGGTGTCGCTGCTCGTCGACCGCTACGACGACGACTGGGGCGCCCTGTGGTGGGTGCGCGCCGACGGCACGGCGACGGTGACCGACGACGGGGACGTCCTCGGCCGCGCCCGCGCGGCGCTGGGGGCGCGCTACCCCCAGCACCGCGCGGACCCGCCGGAGGGCCCGGCGTTCACCGTCGAGGTCACCCGCTGGACGGGGTGGGCTGCCTCCCGGAGCGGCTAGTGCTTGCCGGCCTGCAGGTGCTCGACGAACCAGTCGCGGGCGGCGGCCGAGGTGATCTCGAAGCCCGGGCCCTGGTAGGCGTCGAAGTGGCCGCCCGGGGCGATCACGATCTTCTTCGGGTGCACGGCGGTCTCGTAGGCCGCGGCGGCGAGCTCGCCGGCGATGAGGCGGTCGTTGGGGGTCACGACCATCTGCACCGGCGTCGGGGAGATCAGGGGCAGGAACGCGCGGGGCTCGTAGCCCTGGAGCAGCTCGACCGACCGCAGCGTCACCTCGTTGCGCCAGGACGGGGCGCGGTCGCGGTGGGTGCGCGTGAACCACTCGTAGGAGTCCGGGGTGGGCAGCGCGGCCGGCGCCGTCGGGTCCTCGGTGACCACCGGCATCATCGCCGGCTCGCCGCCGCGGGCGCGCTCGAGGCGGTCGGCGGCGAACGCCTCCCACGTCGGGCCCCAGGCGTCGATCCGCACGAGCGACTCGAAGCCGCGGCGCCCGGAGACCAGCGGCGCCTGCCCGGAGACGGCCTTGACGCGACGGTCGATCGCGCCGAGCACGTAGACGTGCCCGCCCGAGTAGCTGGAGCCCCAGGCGCCGATCCGGTCGGCGTCGACGTCGTCGCGGCCCTGGGCGTAGGTGACCGCGTGCTGGTAGTCGCGGATCTGCTCCCACGGGTCGATCTCCTGGCGCGGCTTGCCCGGCGCGGCGTCGGAGGCGCCGAACCCGCGGTTGTCGTAGACGACGCAGGCCAGCCCGGCGGCGGCGAACACCTCGGCGTAGTCGTCGAGGTGCTGCTCCTTCACCGCCGAGAAGCCGTGGGCCATCACCACGCAGGGATGGCCGCCGTTCGCGTCGCCCTCGGGGGCGTAGAACCAGCCCCGCAGCGTCACGCCCTCGGCGTCGAACTCGATGTCCTCGCGCATCCCCGCGCTCCCGTCCTCGTCGACCCTGGTCGTCCGAGCGTGGTGGAGCGCGGGGCGCCGGAGGTACCGCCGAGGACGATCAACCGCGTCACGGTTCGGTCTCGGAGCAGGTCAGCGGGCAGCCAGGTCGATCCGGCACTGCGGCACCGGGTCGTCGCCGACCGGGAGCTGCGCGACGGGCTGGGCCGGCGTGACGCCGGTGATCTCGAACGTGCCCGAGAGCGCGACGCCGCCGCCGGACTCGGGCGAGCGGGCCTGCACGTGGGCGGGGTCCGCGCCGTCAACCGTGATCAGCGCGTTCGCGGCCGCGCTGTCCGCGCCGGGGCAGCTGTAGTTGCGCATGACGATCGTCGCCGGCTGCGCCGCGAGGTCCCCGCCGCCGAGGGCGGCCTGGTCGATCTGCACGTCGAGGTCGACCTGCCCGCCGGCGAGCGTCCCGCCGCGGAAGGAGTCCTGGTAGCCGACGACCTGCGCGACCAGCCCGCTGGCGTCGACGTCGTTGCGGACCGTGCGGTCGATGTCCTTGGCGAACAGCCCTCGCGTCACCCCCGTGAGCACGAGGATCGCCAGGACGATGATCACCACGATCACGGCCCCGACCACCCCGAGGACGACCTTCGACCGGCCGCTGCGCGGCGTGCTCTCCTGCACCGACATCTGACCCTGCCCCCGACTGCTGCGTTGCGACGTTGTCACGTGCTCGATCGGCGCGAGCGGACGAAGCGTTAGCGCAGTTCGTCCGGACGGGGGACAGGGCGCGCGTCCGACGACCTCCGTGGCGGGGCCGCCCGGCCCCCGTGGTTGCATGTCCGTCTGGTCGAGCGGCGGGGAGCGGACCCATCGGTGCGGTGACGGCGGAGGTCGGCGAGGCGAGGCCTGCGCCGTCGGGACCACGGGCGTCGGCCCCGGCGCGGTGGAGGCCCGGCTGGAACGCGGTGGTGCTGGGCGGTACGGTCGCCGTGTTCGCCGTGCTCGTGTGGCACCGGCGCTGGATCAGCGACGACGGCCTGATCGTGCTGCGCACGGTGCGCCAGCTCGCCATCGGCAACGGTCCGGTGTTCAACGCGGGCGAGCGGGTGGAGGCCAACACCTCCACGCTCTGGACCGCCCTGCTCGCCCTCCCCGGCCTCCTGCCCGGCGCCGCACTCAACTGGTCGGCCGTCGTGCTCGGGCTGGTGCTCTCCGTCGCGGGCCTCGGACTCGCCCTGGACGCCGCGCGGCGCCTCTGGGGGGTCCCGCCGCGCATGCTCCCGTGCGGCGCCCTCGTCGTCGTCGCCCTCCCGCCCTTCTGGGACTTCGGCACCTCCGGGCTGGAGACCGGCCTCATCGTCGGCTGGCTCGGCCTCGTGTGGTGGATGCTGGTGCGTCGCCTCGAGGCCCGCCGCCGGGGTGCGGGCGGCGCCCTGTGGCCGCTCGCCGTCGTGCTCGGCCTGGCGCCGCTGGTCCGCCCGGATCTCGCGCTGGTGGCGATCGTCGTCGGCGTCGCGACGGTGCTGCTCGAGGCACCTCGGGGCTGGCCGCGACTGGCCGGGGCGGCGGGGGCGGCCGCGGTGCTCCCGCTGCTCTACGAGGTCTTCCGTGCCGGGTACTACGGGCTCCTGGTGCCCTCCACGGCGCTCGCGAAGGAGGCCTCCAGCCCGCGCTGGGAGCAGGGCCTGAGCTACCTCGACGACACCGTCGGCACCTACGTGCTCTGGGTGCCGCTGGCGGTGCTCGCCGTGCTCGGGCTGACGCTCCTCCTGGCGTCACGCGACGCCGTGCCGGACGCCGCCCTGCGCCGCGTCACGCTCGCCGTCGCGGCCGCCCCGCCGGTCGCCGCCGCGCTCCTGGCCCTCTACGTCACGCGGGTGGGCGGCGACTTCATGCACGCCCGCATGCTGCTCCCGGCGCTGTTCTGCCTGGTCCTGCCCGTGATGGCCGTCCCGTGGCGGCGCGAGGTGGTGCCCGCCGTGGCGGTGATCGCGGTGTGGGCGCTGGTGTGCCTGGCGGGCCTGCGGCCGGACTACGGCGAGGAACTGGGCCCGGACTTCATCGCCAACGAGCGCATGTACTACGTCAACATCACCGGGAACCCGCACCCGATCACCACCGACGACTACCTCGGCCACCCGGTCGCCCCCTCCGGCGCGGCGACGGTCGCGGCGGCACCGCCCGGGACGTTCGTGCTGCGGGGTCCCGGTGACGGCTGGACGCTCTTCCGCGAGGCGCCCGGGACGCCGTCGACCATCGTCTGGCTCAACCTCGGGGTCACCGGCGAGCTCGCGCCCCTCGACGTCCGCGTGCACGACGCGGTCGGGCTGACCAACCCGCTGGCCGCCCACTCGACGAGCCTCCCGAACGGGCGGATCGGGCACGACAAGGACCTGCCCGCCTACTGGGACCTGGCCGACGCCGGCGTGACCGACCCGCAGTGGCTCGACCCGGCGGAGCTCGACGCCGCCCGGCGCGCGGTGTCCTGCCCGCGCACGCAGGAGGTGCTCGCCTCGGTGCGGGACCCGCTGACCGCGGGGCGGTTCTGGGCCAACCTCACCGGGGCGTGGGAGCGCACCTCCTACCGCTACCCGACCGAGCCCGCCCTCGCGGCGGGCTGCCCGGGCGGCTGACGGCGGGCGGCGAAACTCACCAGCCGCGCTCGCGCCACTCCCCGAGCTTCGGGCGCTCGGTGCCCAGCGTCGTGTCGTCGCCGTGGCCGGGGTAGACGTGCGTGGCGTCGTCCAGCCGACCGAAGACCTTCGCCTCGAGGTCGTCCATCAGCGACCGGAACTCGTCCGGGCCTGCGGTCTTGCCCGGGCCGCCGGGGAAGAGGGAGTCGCCGGTGAAGAGGTGCCCGGAGCCCGCGGGGTCGCGGTAGAGCAGGGCGATCGACCCGGGGGTGTGGCCGTCGAGGTGGATGATCTCGACCTGCGACCCGCCGAAGGACACGGTGTCGCCGTCGCCGACGGTGTGGTCGGGCGCGACGGGCAGCTCGGGGGCGTCGGCGGCGCCGGCGTAGGTGGTCGGCGACAGCGCGCGGACGGCGTCCTCCAGCGACTGGATGTGGTCCCAGTGCTTGTGGGTGGTCGCCAGGCTCGTCACCCGGTCGCGGTCGGCCACCGTGTCGACGGTGTCGAGGAGCCGGTCGGTCTCGTTGGCGGCGTCGATGAGCAGCGCCTGCCCGGAGCCGTGGTCCACGAGCACGTAGGCGTTGTTGTCCATCGGCCCGACCGACACCTTGGTGATCGAGACGTCCTGGAGGTCGCGGCGGGCGGCGGGGCCGCCGGGCTCGACGTGGCCGGTGTAGTCGTCGATGAGGTCCACGGCCGGGGAGCCTAGCGCCGTTCGGGCTTCCAGCCCGCCCGCCGCAGCGCGTCGGGGGAGAGGACCGCGCCGCACTGCTCGCAGCGCGGCAGTTCGTCCTCGCCCAGGGCGACGGACCGGTGCCGGCAGTCGGCCGGCGCGTCCTCGCCCCAGGTGCGCGAGCGCAGGCGCTTCAGGTCCGCCGGGTCCACCTCGTCCATGCCGACCATGGTGCCCTCAGGGCCGCCACCCCGGGTCGCGCCCGGCGAGGGCGACGACGCGGTCGAGCATCGGCGCGTCGGGCGGCACGTCCACGGCGGCCCCGAACGCCCCCATCTGCCGTCCCAGCGGCGTCAGCTGGGCGAGCGCCTCGTGGACCTCCTCCAGCAGCGCGTCGTCCCAGCTCACCCGACGTCCGACCGCGGCGGCGAGGTCCCAGCCGTGCAGCACGAGCTCGCACAGTGCCATCGTCCCGACGACCGGTGCGGGGAGCTCCGAGCTCGTCATCGTCGTGGTGCCCGTCCACGCCTGCGGGTCGCTCCAGACGGCGACGAGGTCCGCGCGCTCCCGGCCGAGCACGTCGGGCCAGTCGTCGCCCAGGGCGCGGGAGGCGGGCTCCGGGGGCGCACCCCGACCGGCGCCGGCGAGGACCGGGGTCCAGGTCAGGAGGTGCTCGGCCAGGTCGCGGACGGTCCAGCCCTCGCACGGCACGAGCGCGTCGAGCTGCCCGGCCGCCTCGGCGACGAGATCCGCGTGCGGGGCGGCCGCGGCGGCGACGATGTGGGGGCGGGGGGCGAAGTCGGGGAACACGGGCGGGGACGCTAGCGACGGCGGCACCGGCCGGTCATGGAGGAACGCGACAGTGCGGCAACGGGATCCCCGCGAGCTCGGCGGGCACTGGCGCACCGCGCAGCGCATCGCCGTGCACGAGCCCGACGCGGACCTCGCGCCGTGGGTGGAACGGATCTGGACGGCGTCGTGGGACTACGCCGAGCCCTACGCCCAGAAGATCGTCCCGCTGCCGCAGGTGCACGTCTCGGTGATCGGTGGGGGGACCCCGCGCGTCGTCGGGCCGCGCAGCCGCCACATGGTCCGCGAGCTGGCCGGCCGGAGCTCGGTCGTCGGCGCCGCCTTCCGCCCCGGCGTCTTCCGAGCCCTGGCGGGGGCGCCGGTGAGCCGGCTGGTCGACCGGGAGCTCGACGCCGGCGACCTCCCGTCCCTCGCGGGCGGACCGGCGTGGGCGGGGGTCATGGCCGACTGGCTCCGCGCCCGCCTGCCCGCCGACGGGCCGGGCCCGGCGGCCCGGGAGGCGGGGGCGCTGGTGGCCCGCGTGGCCGCCGACCCGACGATCGCGCGGGTCGACCGGCTCGCGGCCGGGTCCGGGCTGGGCGTCCGGACCCTGCAGCGGCTCTTCGCCGAGCACGTCGGCCCCGGGCCGAAGTGGGTGATCCGCCGCTACCGGCTCCAGGAGGTCACCGCCCGGCTCGAGGCCGGGGGACCGGCCGTCGACTGGGCGGACCTCGCCGCCGAGCTCGGCTACGCCGACCAGGCCCACCTGTCGCGGGACTTCGCCGACCTGTTCGGCGAACCGCCCACCGCGTACGCCCGCCGCTACCCGGACTGACCACCCCCACGGCGCAACCGGTCGTCGCCCCTGGGGCCCGACCGGTCGCGCGGCACCGAGGTCGCAGGGCCGTTGTCGGGGGTCGCTCCTAGCATGGGGTGGACCGGGGGAAGAGACATTCGACGTCGCGTGTTGCACCCCCGGCGCGTCTCGCTACCGGCCAGGAGGCCCTGCACGTGGTCGATCGTCTCGTCGTCCAGGGCGCCCGTGAGCACAACCTCACCGGCGTCGATCTCGACCTGCCCCGCGACAGCCTGGTCGTGTTCACCGGCCTGTCGGGATCGGGCAAGTCGAGCCTGGCGTTCGACACGATCTTCGCCGAGGGCCAGCGCCGCTACGTCGAGTCGCTGTCGGCCTACGCGCGCCAGTTCCTCGGGCAGATGGACAAGCCCGACGTCGACTTCATCGAGGGCCTCTCGCCCGCGGTGTCGATCGACCAGAAGTCCACGAGCCGCAACCCGCGCTCGACGGTCGGCACCATCACCGAGGTCTACGACTACCTGCGCCTGCTCTACGCCCGCGCCGGCACGCCCCACTGCCCGACGTGCGGCGAGATCATCTCGAAGCAGACGCCGCAGCAGATCGTCGACCAGGTGCTCGAGATGGAGCCCGGCCGCCGCTTCCAGGTCCTCGCGCCGGTGATCCGCGGGCGCAAGGGCGAGTACGTCGACCTGTTCAGCCAGCTCCAGGGGCAGGGCTACTCGCGCGTCCTCGTCGACGGCACGGTGTATCCGCTGGCCGAGCCGCCGACGCTGAAGAAGCAGGAGAAGCACGACATCGCGGTGGTGGTCGACCGCCTGTCGGTGAAGGCCAGCGCCAAGCAGCGCCTCACCGACTCGGTGGAGACCGCGCTGCGCCTCGCCGAGGGCATCCTCGTGCTCGACTTCGTCGACCTCCCCGACGACGACCCGGACCGCGAGCGCCGCTTCTCCGAGCGCATGGCGTGCCCCAACGGCCACCAGCTCCAGGTCGACGACCTCGAGCCCCGCGCCTTCTCGTTCAACTCGCCCTACGGCGCCTGCCCGACCTGCCACGGCCTGGGCATCAAGAAGGAGGTCGACCCCGAGCTGCTCGTGCCCGACGACGAGCTCTCGCTCGCCGACGGCGCCATCGCGCCCTGGGCGATCGGCCAGTCCGCCGAGTACTTCACCCGCCTGCTCACGGCGCTCTCGGAGCAGGTCGGGTTCCGCATGGACGCACCGTGGCGCAAGCTCCCGGCGCGGGTGCAGAAGGCGGTGCTGCACGGGTCCGACGAGCAGGTGCACGTGCGCTACCGCAACCGCTACGGCCGCGAGCGCTCGTACTACGCCTCGTTCGAGGGCGTGGTGCCGTTCCTCGAGCGCCGGCTCGACCAGGCCGAGTCCGACAGCGCCCGCGAGCGCTACGAGGGCTACATGCGCGACGTGCCGTGCCCGGCCTGCGGCGGCACGCGCCTCAAGCCCGAGATCCTCGCGGTGACGCTGCGGCACGAGTCGCAGGGCGACCGCTCGATCGCCGACCTCACCGCACTCTCGGTGGCCGACTGCGCGGAGTTCATGAAGGACCTGGTCCTCGGCCCGCGCGAGCAGGTCATCGCCGGCGCGGTGCTCAAGGAGATCGACGCCCGCCTCGGGTTCCTGCTCGACGTCGGGCTCGACTACCTCTCGCTCGCCCGCGCCGCGGCGACGCTGTCGGGCGGCGAGGCGCAGCGCATCCGGCTGGCCACGCAGATCGGCTCCGGCCTCGTCGGCGTGCTCTACGTGCTCGACGAGCCGTCGATCGGGCTCCACCAGCGCGACAACCGCCGGCTGATCGACACGCTGTCGCGCCTGCGCGACCTCGGCAACACCCTCATCGTGGTCGAGCACGACGAGGACACCGTCCGCGCGTCGGACTGGGTGGTCGACATCGGGCCCGGCGCGGGCGAGCACGGCGGGCGCGTCGTCTACTCCGGGCCGGTCGCGGGCCTGGAGAAGAGCGCGGAGTCGCTCACCGGGGCGTACCTGTCCGGCCGCGAGCAGATCCCGGTGCCGGAGATCCGCCGCCCGATCGACAGGAAGCGCCAGGTCGGCGTCGTCGGCGCCCGCGAGCACAACCTCCACGACGTGGACGTGTCGTTCCCGCTGGGCTGCCTGGTCTCGATCACGGGGGTGTCCGGGTCGGGCAAGTCGACGCTGGTCAACGACATCCTGGCGACGGTGCTGGCCAACAAGCTCAACAACGCCCGCCAGGTCCCGGGCCGGCACACGCGCGTCACCGGGCTCGAGCACCTCGACAAGCTGGTGCGGGTCGACCAGTCCCCGATCGGGCGCACGCCGCGGTCCAACCCCGCAACCTACACCGGGGTGTGGGACCACATGCGCAAGCTCTTCGCGTCGACCAACGAGGCGAAGGTGCGCGGCTACGGGCCCGGCCGGTTCTCGTTCAACGTCAAGGGCGGCCGCTGCGAGGCGTGCGCCGGCGACGGCACGATCAAGATCGAGATGAACTTCCTGCCCGACGTGTACGTGCCCTGCGAGGTCTGCAAGGGCGCGCGGTACAACCGCGAGACCCTCGAGGTGCACTACAAGGGCAAGAACGTGGCCGAGGTCCTCGACATGCCGATCGAGGAGGCCGCCGAGTTCTTCAAGCCGATCGGCGCGATCCACCGGCACCTGCAGACGCTCACCGAGGTGGGCCTGGGGTACGTGCGGCTCGGCCAGCCCGCGCCGACTCTGTCCGGCGGCGAGGCCCAGCGCGTGAAGCTGGCCTCGGAGCTGCAGAAGCGCTCGATGGGCCGGACGATCTACATCCTCGACGAGCCCACCACGGGGCTGCACTTCGAGGACATCCGCAAGCTCCTCGGCGTGATCAACGGTCTGGTCGACAAGGGCAACACCGTGCTGGTCATCGAGCACAACCTCGACGTCATCAAGGTGTCGGACTGGGTCGTCGACATGGGGCCCGAGGGCGGCAACAACGGCGGCACCGTCGTCGCCCAGGGCACGCCGGAGCAGATCGCGGCGGTGCCCGAGAGCTACACCGGCCAGTTCCTGTCGGGCCTCGTGGAGCCCGACGCCGGCCCGGTGCGCAAGAGCCGGGCGAGGAAGGCCGGCTGACGCTCCGCTGAAGAACCGCCCGCGGGCGGCCGCTCCTCAGCCGGCCATCAGCAGGCGGCGCGACGCTGCGGCGATGACCACTCTCTGGCGACCCCTCGTCGCCCTCCTCCTGCTCGCCGTCGCGGCGGGCTGCTCGGCCCCGGCACGGCCGCAGTCCCCGCCGCAGCCGCGCCGGCGGGACGGGTCCGAGCACGTCGTGAGCGGCACCGTCGTCGCCGAGCAGGCCGGCAGGTGGACGGTGCGCGCGGGCGCGACGACCTACACGGTGACCCTCACCCCGCAGACGGCCTTCGGCACGAGCCGCCAGCCGCAGCCGGTGACGGCCTTCCCGGTCGGCGCGCAGGTCCGCGTGCACGGCACTGTCACCGGCCCCGGCGCGATCACGGCACGGCGCGTGTCCCCGCCCCTGCGCGGCACCCGGCCCCCGGGCACGCCGGCGCCGCCCACCACGGCCGTCCCCACCCCGTCCCCGACCCCGGGCCCGGCCCCGACCGCGGTCCCGGCCGCCGACGTGCCCGCCGCGGTCTCGGCGGCCGATGCGGTCGCGGGTCGGCACCCCGGGACGATGCTCGGCGTGGCCGTCGCCGACGGCACGGACGGGCCGGTCACCCTCGGCACCGACGGCGCGCGACCGTTCGAGTCCGCGTCGGTGGTCAAGCTCTACACCGTGGTCGACGTGCTGCACCGCGCCGAGACCGGCGCGACCCTGACCCCCGCCGACACCGACGACGTCCAGGCCGCCCTGACCCGCAGCGACGACGGCGCCATGGACGACCTGTGGGAGCGCTGGGGCGACGTGGCGACCGTCGAGGACGTCGTGTCGCTGGCCCACCTGCAGGACACCCAGCCGCCCTCGGACACGGGGGAGTGGGGCGAGACCACGACGTCGGCGCGCGACGTCCTCGCCGTCTACCGCTACGCCCTGACCGCGCTCGACGCCCCGGACCGGGCCACGGTCACGGGCGCGCTGGGCGACGCCGCCCCGTCCGGGGCCGACGGGTTCGACCAGTCGTTCGGTCTGCTCGAGACCCCGCGGCCCGCGGGCGTCGAGGCCAAGCAGGGCTGGATGCAGGACGGTCCGCTGTTCCTGCACACCACCGGCCGGCCCGCCGCCACCTCGCCCTACCTCGTCGCCGTGCTGAGCGAACAGCCCGCCGACGACAGCTGGGACACCGCCCGCGCGACGCTCGACGACGCCACCCACGCCCTGGTCGGGGGGCTCGCCGCGCCCGCCGCGTGAGGGCCGGCGTCGGGGAACACCGCAGCGCGGTGGTACGTTGTCTCCAGAGCGACCAGCTCGGTGGGTGCTTCGCGTCCGTCGAGCGGCAAGTGGAGCCCCGGCTCCCACCCGTCCACCGTCCAGGTGAGCGGGTCCGGTCCAGCCGCCCCAGGGTCCGCCCGGGGGTGGAGGTGCCCACGCAGGTGGGCGCCGGATCGGTCGACCGTGGGCCCCGCCGCCACCTCCCGTGGTGCGGGGCCCGACGTTCATCGGGGCTCCGCGTGCCGGGTCGCAGCACAGTGTGACGACCCGAGGAGAGCTCATTACCACAGAGACCCGCATCAACGAGCGCATCCGCGTTCCCGAGGTGCGACTGGTCGGCCCCAACGGGGAGCAGGTGGGGATCGTCCGGATCGAGGACGCCCTGCGCCTGGCCCGCGAGGCCGACCTCGACCTGGTCGAGGTGGCCGCCCAGGCCCGCCCGCCGGTCTGCAAGCTCATGGACTACGGCAAGTTCAAGTACGAGAGCGCGCAGAAGGCCCGCGAGTCGCGGCGCAACCAGCAGCAGACGGTGATCAAGGAGCAGAAGCTCCGGCCGAAGATCGACCCGCACGACTACGAGACGAAGAAGGGTCACGTGACCCGCTTCCTCGGGCAGGGTCACAAGGTCAAGGTCACGATCATGTTCCGCGGTCGCGAGCAGTCGCGCCCGGAGCTGGGCTTCCGCCTGCTGCAGCGCCTCGCCGAGGACGTCGGTGAGCTGGGCTACGTCGAGGCCACGCCGAAGCAGGACGGCCGCAACATGACGATGGTCCTGGCGCCGAACAAGAAGCCGCAGAAGGCGCCGCGCGCCAACCAGGACGCCCCGCAGGACGCCCCCGAGCCGGCCCCCGAGCCCGCGGGCTGACAGCAGCACGACCGGCCGCGCCCACCTCGCGGGGTGGGCGGCGGCCGGACACCCGGGCGTCCGTACCGTCCTCGCGAGAGACGGTGCGGACGTCACTCCGGAGCACGCCTCCGCTCGAGGAGCACAGGAACAGGACATGCCGAAGCACAAGAGCCACAGCGGCACCAAGAAGCGCATCAAGGTGACCGGCACGGGCAAGCTGCTGCGCGAGAAGGCGGGCAAGCGCCACCTGCTGGAGAAGAAGTCCAGCCACAAGACCCGCGCGCTCTCCGGGAACACCGAGGTCGCCCCGCAGGACACCCAGCGCGTCAAGCGCCTGCTCGGCGGGGTCTGAGCACCACCCCCACCCCGCCGACCCACCCCGGACGGATCCCTTCCGCTCCCTGATCAGATCGAAGGCAGGACCACGTGGCACGCGTGAAGCGCGCGGTCAACGCGCAGAAGAAGCGGCGCACCACCCTGGAGATGGCGAGCGGCTACCGCGGCCAGCGCTCCCGGCTCTACCGCAAGGCCAAGGAGCAGACGCTCCACTCGCTGACCTACGCCTACCGCGACCGCAAGCAGCGCAAGGGCGACTTCCGGCAGCTGTGGATCACGCGCATCAACGCGGCGGCGCGCTCCAACGACATGACCTACAACCGGTTCATGCAGGGCCTGAAGCTCGCCGGCGTCGAGGTCGACCGCAAGAACCTCGCGGAGATCGCCGTCTCCGACCCGGCCGCGTTCACGGCGCTGGTCGAGGTCGCCCGGGCGGCGGTCCCGTCGGACAAGAACGCTGCCGGCAAGGACGAGGACGCGGCCTGACCGCAGTCCTCACCGAGCGCACGCCGCGCGTCGCCGCAGCCCGCAAGCTGCTGCGGCGCGCGGCGCGTTCGGAGGCCGGGCGCTTCCTCGTCGAGGGGGTCCGGCCGGTGCACGAGGCCCTGACCTGGGCCGGGGAGGGTCCCGGCCGGGTGCACGACCTCTTCCTCACCGACGCCGTCGCCGACCGGGACCCCACGCTGGAGGAACGGGCGACGTCGCTCGGGATCCGCGTCGCCCGTGTCACCGAGAAGGCCGCGGCCGGGCTGTCGGACACCGTCACCCCGCAGGGCGTCGCCGCCGTGTGCTCGACCGTCACGGTCGACCTCGACACCGCGCTGGGCACCGACCCGCGCCTGGTGACGGTGCTCGCCGGCGTCGCCGACCCCGGCAACGCCGGCACGGTCATCCGCACCAGCGACGCCGCCGGCGCCGACGCCGTCGTGCTGGTCGGCGACAGCCGGAACCAGCCCGTCGACCCGCACAACGGCAAGTGCGTCCGGGCCACGATGGGGAGCCTCTTCCACCTCCCGCTGGCGGTCGCCGGCGACGTCGACGACGTGTTGGCCCGGGTGCGGGCCCGCGGCCTGGTGGTGCTGGCGGCCGCCGGCGACGGCGAGACCGTCCTCGACGCCGGCGCCGACGCGCTGCTCGCCCGGCCCACCGCCTGGCTGTTCGGCAGCGAGGCCCACGGGCTGGACGCCGCGGCGGCCGCCGCGGCCGACCACCGCGTGCGGGTCCCCATCCACGGCCGTGCCGAGAGCCTCAACCTCGCGACGGCGGCCGCGGTGTGCCTGTACGCCTCGGCCCGCGCCCAGCGCTGACCGGCCCTCAGAGCTCGCCCGGCACAGCGACGCGGTAGAAGGTGCCGCCGGGGGGCTGGGCCTCGAGCAGCAGCCAGACGGCGCCCTCGAGGTCGCGCGCACGGGACAGGTCCCCCACGCGCACGGGGTCGTAGCCCGCGTCGCGGATCAGCTGCTCGGTGACCTCGACGGCGCCGTCGTCGGCGACGTACCAGTTGCTCGGCCGCACCCGCTGCTCGCGCGCCCGGTCGAACAGGCTCGCGAAGTTCGCGTTGAAGCTCTTCGCCACCGGCCCGCCGGTGAACGACGCGACCTCCTCGGCGTTCGACGGGAACCCGCCCGCCCGCTCCCCGAAGACGTTGGTGGCGTCGATCGCGATCTTCCCGGCCAGGCCGGTGACCTTGCCCAGCGCCGGCGAGATCTGGTCGCCGGGCACCGCCACGAGCACGACGTCCGCGTCCGAGACGTCGCCGCCGTCGCGTCCCAGCTCGTCGACGTCGTGGCCCGCCTCGCGCCACAGGCGGGCAAGCCCGCCCCCGATGTTGCCCCGCCCGATCGTCGCGATCTTCACGGCGGCCTCCTCGAATCATTGGTTTACGTGTGAACCAAAAGCTAGGCGCCGTTGGTTCACACGTCAACCAGCCTTAGGCTGTCCCCGTGGGCGAGCCGCGGTGGCTGGACGAGCGCGAGGCGCGGGCCTGGCGCGGCCTCATGGCGATGCAGGTCGACCTCGCGGAGTTCCTCGACCGCCGCCTGCGGACCCGCTGCGGGCTGTCGGGCGCGGACTACGAGGTGCTGGCCCACCTCTCGGAGACGCCGGACGGGTGCGTGCGGCCGTTCGTGCTGGGCCGGTACCTGGGCTGGGAGAAGGGCCGCCTCTCGCAGCACCTCGGCCGCATGGAGCGGCGCGGCCTGGTGACCCGCGACCGGTGCCCGACCGACCAGCGCGGGGCGATCGTGACCCTCACCCCGCGCGGCCGGGACCTCATCGAGGCCGCGGCCCCGCAGCACGTCGCCGACGTCCGCGAGGCCGTCGTCGACCACCTCACGGCCGCCGAGCTGGAGGCGCTGGCCGCGATCGGCGAGACGGTGCGCGCCCGGTTGGCGGCCCTCGACGAGGGGCGCGCGGAGCCCTGAGCCGGGTGCAGGTCGGCGGCGCGCTCGACCTGCTCCGATAGGATCGGCCGGCACCCGAGAGCAGCAGGAGCGAGACGACCTCGATGTCCGGCACCAACGACCTCTACGACCCCAAGCAGGTCGCGGCGCTCGACCCCGAGACGCTCGACGCCGCGCGCGCCGACGCGAGCGCGGCGTTCGGCGGGGCGACCACGCTGGAGGCGCTCACCGCGCTCAAGCCCGCCCACCTCGGCGACCGCTCGCCGGTGCTCACGGCGCGGCGCGAGATCGGGGCGCTGCCCCCGCAGGCGCGGTCGGAGTCCGGCAAGCGGGTCAACGAGGTGCGGCAGGCCATCCAGACCGCGTACGACGAGCGCCACGCGGTGCTCTCCGCGGAGCGCGACGAGCGGGTGCTCGCCGAGGAGGCCGTCGACGTCACCCTGCCCGGCGACCGGCACCCGCGCGGCAGCCGGCACCCGCTCACCCAGCTCTCCGAGCGGATCGCCGACATCTTCGTCGGCATGGGCTACGAGGTGGCCGAGGGCCCCGAGGTCGAGTCGGAGTGGTTCAACTTCGACGCGCTGAACTTCCTGCCCGACCACCCGGCGCGCACCATGCAGGACACGTTCCACGTCGAGCCCGCCGCGGCCCGCCAGGTGCTGCGCACCCACACCTCACCGGTGCAGATCCGGGCCCTGCTCGAGCGCGACCTGCCGGTGTACGTCGTCTGCCCCGGGCGGACGTTCCGCACCGACGAGCTCGACGCGACGCACACGCCGGTGTTCCACCAGATCGAGGGCCTGGCCGTCGACAAGGGCCTGACGATGGCCCACCTCAAGGGCACGCTCGACGCCTTCGCGCAGGCGATGTTCGGCGCGGAGTCGGCGATCCGGCTGCGGCCGTCGTACTTCCCGTTCACCGAGCCGTCGGCCGAGCCCGACGTGTGGTTCCCGCAGAAGCGGGGCGGCGCGGGCTGGGTCGAGTGGGGCGGCTGCGGCATGGTCGACCCCAACGTCCTGCGCGCCTGCGGCGTCGACCCGGACGTCTACTCCGGGTTCGCCTTCGGGATGGGCCTGGAGCGCACGCTGATGTTCCGCAACGGGCTGCCCGACATGCGCGACATGGTCGAGGGCGACGTGCGGTTCACCTCGGCGTTCGCCGTTGAACCGTGATCTTGGCTGAGCCCTAGCGGCACCGCGACCACCACCTGATCAGCAGAAGGAAGGCCCGTCCGTGCGCGTCCCCGTCTCGTGGCTCCTCGAGCACGTCGACCTGCCGGCGGAGCAGGCCCTGTCCGCCGACGCCGTCGGCGAGGCCCTCATCCGGGTCGGGCTCGAGGTCGAGGACGTCGTGCCGATCCCGGCGTCGACCGGCCCGCTCGTGGTCGGCCGCGTCGCGTCGGTCGAGGAGCTGACGGAGTACAAGAAGCCGATCCGCTACTGCCGGGTCGATGTCGGATCCGCGCACAACGAGGACTCCGGCACCCGCGGCATCGTCTGCGGCGCGACCAACTTCGCCGAGGGCGACCTCGTCGTCGTGGCCCTGCCCGGGGCGGTGCTGCCCGGCGACTTCGCGATCGCCGCGCGGAAGACCTACGGCCACGTCTCCGACGGCATGATCTGCGCGCTCGACGAGCTGGGCCTCGGCGACGACCACAGCGGCATCCTCGTGCTGCCGCCCGGCACCGCCGGCCCCGGCGACGACGCCGCGGCGCTGCTCGGGCTCGGCGACGCGGTGCTGGACATCGCCGTCACGCCCGACCGCGGCTACTGCCTCTCGGTGCGCGGGCTGGCGCGCGAGCTCGCGTGCGCGCTCGACCTGCCCTACGGCGACCCCGCGCTGGTGGGGCGCGACCTGCCCGAGCAGGAGGGCGAGGCCTGGCCGGTGCGCCTGGACCCGTCGTCCCAGTGTCGGCGCTTCGTCGCCCGCCGCGTGACCGACCTCGACCCCACCGCGCCGTCGCCGTGGTGGCTGCGCCGTCGGCTGCTGCTCTGCGGCGTGCGCCCGATCTCGCTGGCCGTCGACGTCACCAACTACGTGATGCTCGAGCTCGGTCAGCCGATGCACGCCTACGACGCCGCCACCGTGCGCGGCGACATCGTCGTCCGGCGGGCCACCCAGGACGAGAAGATCACGACGCTCGACGACGCCCAGCGCGCGCTCGACCCCGACGACGTCGTGGTCGCCGACGAGTCCGGGCCCATCGGCCTCGCCGGTGTCATGGGCGGCGCGAGCACCGAGGTCGGCCCGGGCACGTCGGACGTCCTGCTCGAGGCGGCCACCTGGGACGCGCCGTCGGTCGCCCGGGCCGCGCGGCGCCACCGCCTGCCCAGCGAGGCCGCGCGGCGCTTCGAGCGCGAGGTCGACCCGGGCGTCGCCCGCGCCGCCACCGACCGCGCGGCGTGGCTGCTCGCCCACTACGGCGGCGCGACCGTGAGCCCGGGCGTCACCGACGAGGGTGGCGTGCCCGCGCCGGAGCCGGTCGTCATGGCCCTCGACCTGCCCGACCGCGTCGCGGGCACCCGCTACGAGCGCGGCGCGGTGGTGCGGCGGCTGAGCCAGATCGGCTGCTCGGTGGAGGTCGCGGGCGCCGACCCCGGCGACGGCGGCGGCGCCGGCCTGCGCGCCGTGCCGCCCACGTGGCGACCCGACCTGACCCGCCCGGCCGACCTCGTCGAGGAGGTCCTGCGCCTCGAGGGCTACGCGGGCATCCCGTCGCAGCTGCCGGCCGGCCGCCCGGGCACCGGGCTGACGCTGGCCCAGCGCCGCCGCCGCCAGGTGTCCCGGGCGCTCGCCGACGCCGGGTACGACGAGGTGCTGCCCTCGCCGTTCATCGCGCCGTCGGTGTTCGACGCGTTCGGGCTCGACGCCGACGACGACCGCCGGAACGCCCTGCGCCTGGCCAACCCGCTCGACGCCGACCGCTCGCTGATGGCGACGACGCTGCTGCCGGGCCTGCTGGACGCCGTCGTCCGCAACGTGTCGCGCGGCCTGCGCGACCTCGCGCTCTACCAGGTCGGCCAGGTCGTGCGCCCGGGTCCGGACGCCCCGCCCGAGGCGCCGCTGCTGCCGGTCGACCACCGCCCGGACGACGCCGCGGTCCAGACCGTCCTCGGGGGCCTGCCACGCCAGCCGCTGCGCGTCGGCGCCGTCCTCGCCGGCGCGTGGGAGCGCGCGGGCTGGTGGGGGCCCGGCCGTCCCGCCGACTGGGCCGACGCCGTCGAGGCCGCCCGGCTCGTCGGCCGCGTGTACGGCGCCGAGCTGACGGTCACCAGCGACCGCCACGCGCCCTGGCACCCGGGCCGCTGCGCCGCGCTGACCCTCGGCGACACCCTCGTCGGCCACGCCGGCGAGCTGCACCCGAAGGTCCTCGAGGCCCTCGGGCTGCCGGCGCGGACGTGCGCGATGGAGCTCGAGCTCGACCGGCTCCCGCTCGCCGAGGACCGGCCCGCGCCCGCGGTGTCGTCGTTCCCGCCCGTGCTGCTCGACGTCGCGCTCGTGCTCGCCGAGGACGTGCCGGCCGCGTCGGTGGTCACCGCCCTGCGCGACGGCGGCGGCGACCGCGTCGAGGACGTACGGCTCTTCGACGTCTACACCGGCCCGCAGGTGGGGGAGGGCAACCGCTCGCTCGCGTTCGCCCTGCGCCTGCGCGCGCCCGACCGGACGCTGACCCTCGAGGAGGCATCAGCCCGGCGCGACGCGGCCGTCGCCACCGCGGCCGAGCGTCACGGGGCCCGGCTGCGCTAGGGCGTGTCCCGCGGGCGGCGCCCGGGCATGCCCGAGAGCACCGTCTCGACGAACGACGCGTCGAGGGGTTCGCGGGAGAACCAGCGGCGATAGAACAGCGGCCCGACCAGCAGCGCGACCACGTCGGCCGGTTCGTCAGCGGCCGCGACCTCGCCGCGCTGCCGAGCCCGCTCGACGGCCTCGACGAAGGGCGCCATCAGGGTCCGGTGCAGCGACGCATGGGCGCGCGCGATGTCGGGATCCCGCTCGGCGGCATCGATGACCGAGGGCAGGACGGACGCCCAGCCCGGCGCACCGAGCTCGGCGACCAGGCCCTCGACCAGGATCCGGAGGTCGTCGGCCAGGCTGCCGGTGTCGGGCTGCGGGGCCGCGACGCCCATCTGCGAGCAGGCGTCGAGCACCAGCGCGGCGCGCGAGGGCCAGTGCCGGTAGATCGTCGTCTTGGCCACCCCGCACCGACGGGAGACCTCGTCGACGCTGACCCCACCGAGGCCACCCTCGAGCATGAGCTCGTAGGTCGCCGAGAGGACGGCGTCCTTCGACCGCGCCACGCGCCTGTCGAGCCCGACCGCGGACTCCACCCCCTCGACCACGGCCCTCCCCGCGACTCAACCCCCGCTCGGCGCCTGTGACGGCCAGCCCCGGTCGGCGCCGGCGATCGGGGTGAAGACGTTGACCAGGTTGCCGTCCGGGTCACGCAGGAGCATCGATCGATTGCCCCACGGCTGGTCGGTCGGCTCCTGCACCCACTCCCGCACGCCACCGCCGTCACGGAGATGCTCGCGCACGGCGTCGAGGTCGTCGACCTCGAACTCCAGGATGACCGACGAGTCGGTCGGGGCCGCGGCGACCCGTCCGCTCCCGGCGGCGCCGGGACTGGCCGCCACCAGGGCCTCGCGGCTGCACAACGCCAGCGTCGCGCCCGACGTGGCGAGCTCGGTGTAGTCGGAGGCCCCGACCGGGGTGGTGCCGGTGATGCGGGCGTAGAAGGCGGCGAGCGTGGCGACGTCGTCGGTCGCCACGCGCACGGACGAGAGCTTCACGGGCGACTCCTCGGGTCCCGGCAGAACGCTACGCAACCGTAGCGTAGCAGTGTGACCCCTCCCTGCCGGTCCCGGCTAGGTAGGGGCCGTCGCGCCCGTCAGCAGCCAGCCGAGCGTGACCTCGAGCTCGGCGCGGAGCCGCGGCGGGTCCAGGGGCGCCTCGGCCGTGGCCAGGGCCGCGTAGCCCAGCGTGTGCACGATCAGCGCCCGCACGACGAGGCCCGCGTCGTCGCCGGTGACGCCCCGGCGGGCCAGCAGCACCGTCATCGCCGCGCCCAAGGCCCGGGCGTTCTCCCCGCGCGCGCCCTGGCGGGCCAGGTAGAGGGGGACGAGGTCGGCGTGGCGGCCCAGCAGGTCGAAGGTCGCGAGCATGACGTCGCGGAGGCCGGCGAGCGGCTCGGCGTCGGCCGGCGGGGGTGTCAGCGCACCGAGCCGGTCGTCGAGCAGGGCGTCGACCAGGGCCGTCTTGTCCGCCACGTGGCTGTAGAGCGCGTTGGGTGCGACCCCGAGCTGCGCGGCGACCGCGCGCATCGACAGCCCCGCCGTTCCGCGCTCGGCGAACACCTCGCGGGCCGCGGCGAGGACCGCGTCGCGGCTGAGCCCGGCACGCTGTCCGGGGGTCCTGACCATGGACGTACTGTACACCGTCCAGTATGCTGGACACCGTACAGTTCGAGTGCTGGGAGCTCCTCATGACCGAGTCCGGGACCGCCGCCGGCGTGCCGTTCCTCGCTGTTCCGCCGGAGGGCGGACCCCGCGCCGACACGCCCGTCGTCGTCGGCTGGCACCTCATGGACGCGCCACGCAGCGAGGCGGCGTTCGCCGCGGCGGTGCCGCTCACCGGGCTCGACGCCTGGCGGGTCTACCTCGGCCTGCCCCGCATGGGGGCGCGGCTGCCCGCGGGCGGCATGGACGAGCTCATGGCGCTGGGGTACGAGGACGCGGTCGGGCTGATGCACGGTCCGGTCAACGCCGAGGCCGCCGACGAGTTCGACGCAGCCCTCGCCGTGCTGCGCGAGCGCTTCGGCGCCCGCGGGCCGCTGGGTCTCCTCGGTGGGTCGGCGGGGGCCGGCGTCGCGCTCGAGGTCGCCACGCGGCGGGACGACGTCGCGGCCCTGGTCGGCGTCAGCCCGCTGGTCCAGCTGCGGCCGGTGGTGACGACGCTCGGGAAGCTCTTCGGGGTCGACTACGCGTGGGGCCCGAAGTCCGACGCCGTCGCCGACCGCATGGACTACGTCGCCCGGGTCGGCGAGCTCGGGACGACGCCGACGCTGCTCGTCGTCGGGGCGCAGGACGAGCCCTCGGCCTTCCTCGAGCCCGCGCGGGAGCTCGTGGCCGGCGCGGCCGGGCCGGCGGACCTCGTGGTCGTCGAGGGCATGGGCCACGCGCTCGCCGAGGAGCCGGGTCTCGAGCCGGCCCCCCAGACCCCGCACGCGGCCGAGGTCGACGCGCACGCCGTCGACTGGTTCCGGCAGCATCTGGGCGCGTGAGCAGCGCGCGGGTCTCCGAGGTCGGGCTCCTGCGGCTGGTGTCGCTGGGGCTCGTCGACCCCGTCGGGTCCGTCCGGGAGGTGGTGGAGCACCTCGGCGCCGCCCAGGCCCAGGATCTCCCCGGTGCGCTCGTGTCGCTGGCGCTGCGGACGGCCGCGCGCTCCCGCGACAAGGTCGTCGCGGCCTTCGACGCGGGCGAGGTCGTCCGCAGCTGGCCGATGCGCGGCACCCTGCACGTCGTCCCCGCGGCGGACCTCGGATGGATGCTGCCGCTGGGCACGCCCCGCCCGCGCGCCCAGGCGGCGCGGCGGCGCGTCGAGCTGGGGCTCACCGACGCCGACCTCGACCGCGCGCGGGAGCTGGCGCTGGCCACCGTGCCGGCCACGCGGGAGGCCCTGTTCGCGGCGTGGGAGGAGGCGGGCCTCGCGCCGGCGAAGGGCCGCGGCTACCACCTGCTCGGCGAGCTGGCCTCCACCGGCGTGCTGTGCTTCGGGCCGTTCTCCCCGGACACCACCCGGGGGGTCGACCGCGGCCAGCAGATCGTGGACGTCGAGCGCTGGATCCCGGCGCCCCGGCGGCTCGGGCGGGACGAGGCGCTGGGGGAGTGGGCCCGGCGCTACTTCCGCTCGCACGGCCCGGCCTCGCGCGCGGACTTCGCCCGCTGGACCGGCATCCCGGCCGCCGACGTCGACACCGGCATCGCCCTGGCCCGCCCCGAGCTGGCGACCATGGACGTCGACGGCGTCGAGCACCTCCTGGACCCGGCGGTGCCGGACCGCCTCGCCGCGAGCCGGCGGCGCGCGCTGGGGGTGCACCTGCTGCCGGGGTTCGACGAGTTCGTCCTGGGCTACGCCGAGCGCGGGCACGTCATGGCGCCCGAGGAGTTCGACCGGATCGTGCCGGGCGGCAACGGCGTCTTCCGCGCCACGGTCGTCCAGCGCGGCCGGGTGACCGGGACGTGGGCGGTGCCCCGCGGGCGCCTGGAGGTCACGCCGTTCCGCCCCCTCGACGAGCGCACCGAGGCCGCCGTCACCCGCGCCCACGCCCGCCTGCCGCGATGACCGCTCGTCGCGGTCCCTGAGAGGCGAGCGGGCGCCGAGTGGGCCGATCGGGCGATCACCCGACCGATGACCGCGCGGCAGCGGCTGGTGGACGGCTCGGCGCGTGTCGGCCTCTCAGGTGCGCGGCGGGTGGTGATCGAGCTTCGTACCGTGACCAGTCCGTGACCCGGGAGCTCCCCCTCTGCCCGGGCCGGACCACCTCGACCCCGACAGCGAGGAGAGTCCTGCATGTCCAGCGCGCCCGAACCGCCGCTCCCCGACGACGGTGCCGACTCCTTCTCGACCGCGGACTTCGTGGTCGGCCGGGGAGCGCTGCTCGTCGTCGGGCCGGTGATCGTCGCGCTGCTGTGGGTCTTCGGCGCGCTGCCGGCCTGGGGCGCCGCGGCCCTCGGCGGCTTCCTGTGCGTGGTCGCCGTCGTGTTCCTCCTGCGGCTGCGGGGCCGCGGGGACGCCGGCGGCGAGGGCGCGCGCGTGCTGGTGGTCGGCGGCGGCTACGCCGGCCTGGTCGCCGCGCGGGCGCTGCAGGCCCGCCTGCCCGGCGGCACGCGCGGCGGGCGCCACCTCGGGTCGGGCGACGCCGAGGGCATCGCCTCGATCACGGTCGTGGACCCGCAGGCCCACATGACCTACCAGCCCTTCCTGCCCGAGGCGTCCGCCGGCGCGATCGAGCCGCGGCACCTCACGGTCCCGCTGCGCCGGGTGCTGCGCCGCTGCGACGTCATCACGGGGTCGGTCGCCTCGATCGACGACGCCCGCCACCACGCGGTCGTCTCCCTGCCGTCCGGCGGCACGCGGGAGATCACCTACGACGTCCTCGTCGTCGCGCCGGGCACCGCGCCCCGGCGGCTGCCGATCCCCGGGCTGGACGACCGCGCGCTGCCGTTCCGCTCGGTGACCGACGCGCTCGCCCTGCGCGACCACGTGCTCTCCCGCCTCGACGCGGCCGCGTCGACGACCGACCCGACCGAGCGGCGCCGCCTGCTGACCTTCACGGTCACCGGCGGCGGGTTCGCCGGCCTCGAGGTGCTCGGCGAGCTCGAGGACATGACGCGGCGCGCGGCCCGCCACCAGCCCGCGTACGTCGCCGAGGAGGTCCGCTGGGTGCTCCTCGAGGCGGCCGGGCGGATCATGCCCGAGGTCTCGCCGGCGCTGGCCGCCCGCGTGCACGCCCAGCTGCTGCGCCGCGGCATCGAGGTCCGCGTCGGCGCGAAGATCACCTCGGCCCACGGCGGGAACGTCGTGCTCGCCGGCGGCCCGGAGTTCGCCACCGACACGATCGTCGTCGCCGCCGGCTCCGTGCCGAACCCGCTGCTCGAGCGCACCGACCTGCCGCTCGACCCGCGCGGCCGGGTGCGCTGCGCGACCACGCTGCAGGTGCGCGACCGGGCCCACGTGTTCACCGCCGGCGACTGCGCCGCGGTGCCCGACGTGACCGTCCCCGTCGCCCGCGACGGCGAGCCCGTGACCACCGCGCCCACCGCCCAGCACGCCGTGCGCCAGGCCCGCCTGCTCGCCCGCAACGTCGACGCCTTCCTCGCCGGGCGGCTGCTCAAGGGCTACCGGCACAAGAACGCCGGCGCGGTGGCCGGTCTGGGCCGCCGGCGCGGAGCGGCCCAGATCGGCCCGCTGCGGCTCACCGGGTGGCCCGCCTTCCTGCTGCACCGGGCCTACCACCTGTGGGCCATGCCGACCGCGGACCGCACGGTGCGCATCGCCCTCGACTGGCTCGTCTCGGGCCTGCTGGGCCGCGACCTCGTCGCCGTCGGCCGCCGCGACGCCGCCCCGGTGCCCGAGACCGACGCCCCGCCCACGGTCGCGCCGCGCGTGGCGGAGGAGCCGGTCGAGCCCGCTGCCCCAACGACCGTGTCGGCTCCCACGTCGGCCCCCACGTGGGGCGCCGACCCGGCCGCGACCGGCTCCCGTCCGGTGGTGCCGACGCCGGTGGCCGGGTCGGACGACGCCCGCCGCCGCGACCCCGACTCGCAGGGCATCCCGGCGATGCACCTCGCGGCCCTGTCCGGCGAGCTCCCCGCGGTGCGCGAGCCGCACCCGTCGTTCCCGCCGTTCCGGGAGCCGTTCCCGTCGACGTCGTTCCGCGAGCCGACGCCGTCGCTGTCGTTCGGGGAGCCGCTCGGGGAGCCGCTCGCGGAGCCCTCCACCGGTTCGTTCCGCGAGCCGCACCCGTCGTTCCCGCTCGAGGACCGGCCGGACGACCGGCCCGAGGGCCCGCGCGCCCCGTACCCCTCGACCTCCCGGCCCCGCCACAGCCGCTCGAACTGACCCCCGAGCACGGGTTACTGGCTGGTATCGCTCGCTCAGCGAGCGATACCAGCCAGTAACCGCTGGACAAGTCGGGTGCGCCGCGCCGTCGCCGCGTGATCGCATGGCCGCGTGCACGTCGAGTTCTCGAAGCGCCCGGACGGCGGGTCGCTGGCGCTGATCGACCGCGGCGACGGCACGCGGTGGCGGCTGCGGTCGTACGACCGCACCGGCACGGCCCCGCACGACGCCGTCCACCTGGTCGGCGAGCGCGCCCTGCGCCTCGATCGCGGCCTGTGGGGCTCGATCCGCGCCGGGGCGCTGTTCGACAGCCTCGAGCTGGTCGACGGGACGCCGCGCCACGACCGCCGGCGACGCTCCGACGCCGTGCGGCGGGCGAACGCGGAGGAGCTGCGGCTCGCCGAGACGGTCGTCGGGGTGCTGGCGCAGTCGCTCGACCGCGACGGGCCGGCGACGAAGGCCGCGCTCGACGCCGCCTGGGGCATCACGCGGACCGGCCCGAGCCCCTACACGGCGGCGCAGGCCGCGACCGCGGTCGCCGAGCTGCGCGAGCTCCGCCGGCGCTGGCGCACCCTGGGCCCGGGGGAGACCATCCCGTTTGCATGGCTTTCCGAAGACCTGCATACTCATTCGCATGCGCGTCGCCGTGGCCGGAGCCAGTGGGTACGTCGGGGGTGAAGTGCTGCGGCTCGCGCTGGCCCACCCCGAGGTCGAGATCGGGGCGGTGACGGCCGGGGAGTCCGCGGGCACCGCGCTGGGGGCCCACCAGCCCCACCTCCCGTCCCTCGCCGAGCGCACGATCGCCGCGACCACCCCGGAGCAGCTCGCGGGGCACGACGTCGTGTTCCTCGCCCTGCCCCACGGGCGCTCGGCCGAGCTCGCGGCCCAGCTGCCGGACGATGTCCTCGTCGTCGACTGCGGCGCCGATCACCGGCTCACCGACCCGGCCGCCTGGCAGCGCTGGTACGGCGGCGAGCACGCCGGCGCCTGGCCCTACGGCCTGCCCGAGCTGCCCGGCGCCCGCGAGCGGCTCGCCGGCAGCCGGCGCATCGCCGTCCCCGGCTGCTACCCGACGGCCAGCACCCTGGCCGCGTTCCCCGCGGTGGCCGCCGGGCTGGTGCAGAACGACGTCAGCATCGTCGCCTTCTCCGGCACGTCCGGGGCGGGCAAGGCCGCCAAGCCGCACCTCCTCGGCGCCGAGGTGATGGGCTCGGCTACGGCGTACGGCGTCGGCGGCGGGCACCGGCACACGCCGGAGATCGTGCAGAACCTCAGCACGGTGAGCCCGCAGCCGGTGCGGGTGTCGTTCACGCCGGTCCTCGCGCCGATGCCCCGCGGCATCCTCGCCGTCGCGAGCGCTCCGCTCGCCGACGAGGACATCACCGAGGACCAGGTCCGCGAGGCCTACGCCAAGGCCTACGACGCCGAGCCGTTCGTGCACCTGCTGCCCGCGGGCGTCCAGCCGCAGACCAAGTCGGTGGTCGGCTCCAACAGCGTGCAGATCCAGGTCGCGGTCGACCCCGATGCCGGTCGGCTCGTGGTCACCGCCGTCATCGACAACCTGACCAAGGGCACCGCCGGCGGCGCGTTCCAGTCGGTCAACCTCGCCCTCGGCCTCGAGGAGACCCTCGGCCTCCCGACCACGGGCCTCGCGCCGTGAGCGTCACCGCCCCGCAGGGCTTCCGCGCCGCCGGCGTCCGGGCGGGTCTGCGCGCCCACGGCGACCGCCCCGACGTCGCCCTCGTCGTCAACGACGGCCCCACGCAGGTCGCGGCCGGCGTCTTCACCCGCAACCAGGTCAAGGCCGCGCCGGTGCTGTGGTCGCAGCAGGTGCTCCGGGAGCACGACCTGCGCGCGGTCGTCCTCAACGCCGGCGGCGCCAACGCCTGCACGGGTCCCGACGGCTTCGGCGACACCCACCGCACCGCCGAGCACGTCGCGGAGGTCCTGGGCTGCGGCGCGATCGAGGTCGCGGTCTGCTCCACGGGTCTGATCGGCGAGCGCCTGCCGATGGACGCCCTCCTCGAGGGCGTCGACGCCGCCGCCGCCGAGCTCGCCGACGGCGAGGACGCCGGCACGCGCGCCGCGACGGCGGTGCTCACCACCGACACCGTTGCCAAGGAGGCCGCGGCGAGCCGCCACGGCTGGACCGTCGGCGGCTTCGCCAAGGGCGCCGGGATGATGGCCCCGAGCCTCGCGACGATGCTGGTCGTCGTCACCACCGACGCGGTCGTGGACGCGGCCACCGCCGACTCCGCCCTGCGCGCCGCGACGGCGATGACGTTCGACCGCCTCGACATCGACGGCTCCACCAGCACCAACGACACCGTGCTGCTCCTCGCGTCCGGCGCCTCCGGCGTCGAGGCCGATCCGGCCGCGTTCACCGAGGTCGTCACCGAGGTCTGCGCCGAGCTCGCGCGGGGCCTGCAGGCCGACGCCGAGGGCGTCACCAAGCGGATCGCGGTGACCGTGACCAGCGCCCGCGACGACCACGACGCCCTCGTCGGCGCCCGCGCGATCGCCCGGGACAGCCTGGTCAAGACCGCGCTGTTCGGCTCCGACCCGAACTGGGGCCGGATCGCCGCGGCGGTCGGGGCGAGCGAGGCGCAGGTCGACCCGCAGAGCCTGTCGGTGACCGTCAACGGCGTGCTGCTCTGCGCGGCGGCCACGGCGGTGGGGGACCGGTCGAAGGCCGACCTCTCCGGCCCCGAGATCACCGTCGACGTCGACCTCGGCCTCGGCGGCGGGCGGGCCACCGTCCTGACCACCGACCTGTCGCACGCCTACGTCGAAGAGAACAGCGCGTATTCCACGTGAGCACCACCGAGACCTCCATCCCGGTCCCGCCCGACGTCCCCGACCACTACCAGTCCGCCGCGGCCAAGGCCGGCGTCCTGGCCGAGGCGCTGCCCTGGCTGCAGCGCTTCCAGGGTGCGGTGGTCGTGGTCAAGTACGGCGGCAACGCCATGACCGACGAGGGCCTGCGCCGCGCGTTCGCCGAGGACATGGTGTTCCTGCGCCTCGCGGGCATCCGCCCGGTCGTCGTGCACGGCGGCGGCCCGCAGATCACGAGCATGCTCGGCCGGCTCGGCATGGAGGGCGAGTTCCGCGGCGGCCTGCGCGTCACCACCCCCGAGACGATGGACGTCGTCCGGATGGTGCTGGTCGGCCAGGTGGGCCGCGAGCTCGTCGGGCTCATCAACGCGCACGGGCCGTACGCCGTCGGCCTCTCGGGCGAGGACGCGCGGCTGTTCACCGCCGCGCGCCGCACCGCCACCGTCGACGGCGAGCAGGTCGACGTCGGCCTGGTCGGCGACGTCGTCGACGTCAACCCGGCCGCCGTGCTCGACCTCGTCGCGGGCGGGCGCATCCCCGTCGTCTCGACGGTCGCCCCCGACGTCGACGGCGTCGTGCACAACGTCAACGCCGACACCGCGGCCGCGGCGCTCGCCGAGGCGCTGGGCGCGCGCAAGCTCGTCGTCCTCACCGATGTCGAGGGGCTCTACACCGACTGGCCGGACCGCACGAGCCTGCGCTCGCAGATCGACGACGTCGAGCTCGCCGCGCTCCTGCCGTCCCTGTCCAGCGGCATGATCCCGAAGATGGAGGCCTGCCTGCGGGCGGTCCAGGGCGGCGTGCCGCGCGCCCACGTCATCGACGGTCGGGTGGCGCACTCGGTGCTGCTCGAGGTGTTCACGAGCGCAGGGGTGGGGACGATGGTCGTCCCCGCCGACGGGAAGGAGGCATGACGGATGACGGCCACGCTCTCGGGTGAGGACCTCCGCCGCCGCTGGAGCGCCTCCCTCATGGACAACTACGGCACCCCGCCGATCAGCCTCGTGCGCGGCGAGGGCGCCCGGGTGTGGGACGCCGACGGGCGCGAGTACCTCGACCTGCTCGGCGGCATCGCGGTGAACCTGCTCGGCCACGCCCACCCGGCGGTCGTGGAAGCCGTGTCCCGGCAGGTCGCGACCCTGGGCCACACGTCGAACCTCGTCATCAACCCGCTGACCGTCGAGCTCGCCGAGCGCCTGCTGGACCTGCTCGGCCACGCGGGACGGGTGCTGTTCTGCAACTCCGGCGCCGAGGCCAACGAGGCCGCGTTCAAGATCACCCGGCGGACCGGGCGCACCAAGGTCGTGGCCGCCGAGAACGCCTTCCACGGCCGGACGATGGGTGCGCTCTCGCTGACCGGGCAGCCGGCCAAGCGCACGCCGTTCGAGCCGCTCGTGCCCGGCGTGGAGTTCGTGCCCTACGGCGACGTCGAGGCCCTGCGCGCGGCCGTCGACGACGACACGGCCGCGGTGTTCCTCGAGCCGATGCAGGGCGAGGCCGGCGTCATCGTCCCGGCCGACGGCTACCTGCGCGCCGCCCGCGACGTCACCACCGAGCGCGGCGCCCTGCTGGTGCTCGACGAGGTGCAGACCGGGGTCGGGCGCACCGGGCGGTGGTTCGCCCACCAGCGCACCGACGTGGTCCCCGACGTCGTCACCCTGGCCAAGGGCCTCGGCGGCGGGCTGCCGATCGGGGCCTGCATCGGGGTGGGCGCGGCCGGTGACCTGCTCGGTCCCGGGCAGCACGGCACGACGTTCGGCGGCAACCCCGTGTGCTGCGCGGCCGCCCTGGCCGTGCTCGACACCATCGCCGGCGAGGGCTACCTCGACCGCGCCACCGCGCTGGGTCGCGACGTCGCCGCCCGCGTCGAGGGCCTGGGGCACGGCCTGGTCGACCACGTCGACGCCGTCGGCATCCTCATCGGCATCGCGCTGCGCGAGCCGGTCTCCACGCAGGTCGCCGCCGCGGCCCGCGAGTCCGGCTACCTCATCAACAACGCGGTCCCCGAGCGCGTGCGGCTCGCGCCGCCGGTCGTGGTGACCGACGAGCAGGTCGACGGCTTCCTCGCCGCGCTGCCCGACGTCCTCGACCAGGGGGCCGCGGCGGCCGAGGCGGCCGGCTCGTGACCGCCACGGTGGGCACGACCGTGCGGCACCTGCTGCGCGACGACGACCTCGCGCCGGCCGAGCAGGCCGAGGTGCTCGAGCTCGCGGCGACGATGAAGGCCGACCCGTTCGGGCAGCGGCCGCTGGCCGGGCCGCGGGCCGTGGCCGTCATCTTCGACAAGAGCTCCACCCGCACGCGCGTGTCGTTCGAGGTCGGGGTGGCCGCCCTGGGCGGTACCCCGGTGATGATCGACGGGCGGGACGCCCAGCTCGGGCGCGGCGAGACGATCGCCGACACCGCGCGCGTGCTCTCGCGCTACGTCGACGCGATCGTCTGGCGCACCGGCGACGACGCGCGCATCCAGGAGATGGCCGCGTACGCGTCGGTGCCGGTGGTCAACGCACTGACCGACGGCTTCCACCCGTGCCAGGTGCTCGCCGACCTGCAGACGATCGTCGAGCACCACGGCCGCACCGCGGGCCTGGTGCTGACCTACCTCGGCGACGGCGCCAACAACATGGCCCACTCGCTGCTGCTCGGCGGCGCCACGGCCGGGATGCACGTGCGGGTCGCGAGCCCGACCGGCTTCACGCCCGAGCCGGCGGTCGTGGCCGCCGCCCGGGAGCGGGCGGGCCTGACCGGCGGCTCGGTGGAGGTCACCGACGACCCGGCCGCCGCCGAGGGCGCCGACGTGCTCGTCACCGACACCTGGACCTCGATGGGCCAGGAGTCCGACGGCCGCGACCGGTCGGTCCTCGTGCCGTTCCGGCTCGACGACGCCGCGGTCGCGCGGGCCCGTCCGGGCGCGACGGTGCTGCACTGCCTGCCCGCGCACCGCGGCGACGAGATCACCGCCGAGGTGATCGACGGGCCCGCGTCGGCGGTGTGGGACGAGGCCGGCAACCGCCTGCACGCCCAGAAGGCGGTGCTGACGTGGCTGCTGGAGCACTCGTGACGGAGACGGCGAAGGGCGTCACCAGCCGTGCGGCCCGGCAGGCCCGGATCGTCGCGCTGCTGACCGACCGGGCGGTGCACAGCCAGTCCGAGCTGGCCGCGCTGCTGGCCGCCGACGGCGTCGAGGTCACCCAGGCCACGCTGTCGCGCGACCTCGACGAGCTCGGCGCGGTCAAGCTGCGCGGCGTCGACGGCGGCGTCGGGCGCTACGTCGTCCCCGACGACGGCAGCCCGGTGCGCGGCGTCACCGGCGGCACCGACAGACTGTCGAGGCTGCTCGCCGAGCTGCTGGTCTCCGCGGACCACTCCGGCAACCTCGCGGTCCTGCGCACCCCGCCCGGGGGCGCGCACTACCTGGCCAGCTCGCTGGACCGGGCCGCGCTCGCCGAGGTGGTCGGCACCATCGCCGGCGACGACACGGTGCTCGTCGTCGCCCGCGAGCCCCTCGACGGGGCCGGGCTCGCAGCCCGCCTGCGGGCCCTGGGCACCAGGACGACGGCGCGGTCGTCCTCCGCACACGAGAAGGAAGAGGAAGAGCAGTGAGCGAGCGCATCGTGCTGGCGTACTCCGGGGGTCTGGACACCTCGGTCGCCATCGGCTGGATCGCCGAGGAGACCGGCCGCGAGGTCGTGGCCGTCGCCGTCGACGTGGGGCAGGGCGGGGAGGACCTCGAGGTCATCCGCAAGCGGGCCCTGGACTGCGGCGCGGTCGAGGCGGCCGTCGCCGACGCCCGCGACGAGTTCGCGGAGGGCTACTGCCTGCCGGCGCTGCGCGCCAACGCGCTCTACATGGACCGCTACCCACTGGTCTCGGCGCTGTCGCGGCCGCTGATCGTCAAGCACCTCGCCGAGGCCGCCCGCGCCCACGGCGCGACCACCGTCGCCCACGGTTGCACCGGCAAGGGCAACGACCAGGTCCGCTTCGAGGTCGGCGTCGGCGCGCTCGCCCCCGACCTCGACGTCATCGCCCCGGTCCGCGACTTCGCCTGGACCCGCGAGAAGGCGATCGCGTGGGCCGAGGAGCGCTCGCTGCCCATCGACGTCAACAAGCGCTCGCCGTACTCGATCGACCAGAACGTGTGGGGCCGCGCGGTCGAGACCGGCTTCCTCGAGGACATCTGGAACGGCCCGATCGAGGACGTCTACTCCTACACCGCGAACCCGGCCGAGCCCCGCGACGCCGACGAGGTCGTGGTCGGCTTCGAGGCCGGCGTGCCGGTGACGCTCGACGGCCAGAAGGTCTCGGTGCTGCAGGCCATCGAGCAGCTCAACCAGCGCGCCGGCGCCCAGGGCATCGGGCGGCTGGACATGGTCGAGGACCGCCTGGTCGGCATCAAGAGCCGCGAGGTCTACGAGGCGCCGGGCGCGATCGCGCTGATCACCGCGCACCAGGAGCTGGAGAACGTCACCGTCGAGCGCGAGCAGGCCCGGTTCAAGCGCCAGGTCGAGCAGCGCTGGGGCGAGCTGGTCTACGACGGCCTGTGGTTCTCGCCGCTGCGCCGCAGCCTCGACGCGTTCGTCGACTCCACCCAGGAGCACGTCACCGGCGAGGTCCGGATGACGCTGCACGGCGGCCGCGCCGTGCCCACGGGCCGGCGCAGCGCCCAGTCGCTCTACGACTTCAACCTCGCCACCTACGACGAGGGCGACCTGTTCGACCAGTCGCTGGCCAAGGGCTTCGTGCAGCTCTGGGGCCTGCCCTCCAAGATCGCCGCCAAGAGGGACCAGCAGTAATGCCCGAAGGCTCGGCCCTCTGGGGCGGCCGGTTCTCCTCGGGACCGGACGCGGTGATGGCAGCGCTGTCGAAGTCGACGCAGTTCGACTGGGTGCTCGCGCCCTACGACATCGCCGGCTCCCGCGCCCACGCCCGCGTGCTGCACGGCGCCGGGCTGCTCACCGACGAGCAGCTCGAGGGCATGCTCGAGGGGCTGGGGCGCCTCGCCGACGACGTCGCGTCGGGAGCGTTCGGGCCCGCGCCCGAGGACGAGGACGTCCACACCGCCCTCGAGCGCGGGCTCATCGAGCGGGTGGGGGAGGACCTCGGCGGGCGGCTGCGCGCCGGGCGCTCCCGCAACGACCAGATCGCCACGCAGCTGCGGATGTGGCTGCGGGACACCTTGCGGTCGGTCGTGCGGGGCGTGGCGGGCGTCGTCGACGCGCTGCTCATCCAGGCCCGCGCGCACCCCGAGGCCGCGATGCCGGGGCGCACGCACCTGCAGCACGCCCAGCCGGTGCTGCTCGCCCACCACCTCGGCGCCCACGCCCAGGCCCTGCTGCGCGACGTCGGGCGCTGCCGCGACCTCGACCGGCGGCTGGCGTACTCGCCCTACGGGTCGGGGGCGCTCGCCGGGACGTCGCTGGGCCTCGACCCGGCCGCGGTGGCCCACGACCTCGGCTTCGTCGACGCCGTCGACAACTCCATCGACGGCACGGCCTCGCGCGACCTCGCCGCCGAGGGCGCGTACGTGCTGGCCCAGATCGCGGTCGACCTCTCCCGGATCGCCGAGGAGGTGATCCTCTGGGCGACCGCCGAGTTCGGCTACGTGACGCTGGCGGACGCCTGGTCGACCGGCTCGTCGATCATGCCGCAGAAGAAGAACCCGGACGTCGCGGAGCTGGCGCGCGGCAAGGCGGGCCGGCTCGTCGGCAACCTGTCCGGGCTGATGACCACGCTCAAGGCCCTCCCGCTCGCGTACAACCGCGACCTGCAGGAGGACAAGGAGCCGCTCTTCGACTCGGCGGCCCAGCTCGCGATGGTGCTCCCGGCCATGGCGGGCATGGTCAAGACGCTGACGTTCCACACCGACCGGCTCGCCGAGCTCGCCCCGGCGGGCTTCACGCTGGCGACCGACCTCGCGGAGTGGCTGGTGCGCCAGGGCGTCCCGTTCCGGCGGGCGCACGCGGCGGCGGGGGCCTGCGTGCGCGCGGCCGAGGAGCGGGGCGTGGGGCTCGACGAGCTCACCGACGACGAGCTCGCCGCCTGCGACCCGGCCCTGACCCCGGACGTGCGGGCGGTGCTCACCGTCGCGGGGTCGCTGGCGTCCCGCGACGCCCACGGCGGCACCGCCCCGAAGCGCGTGGCCGAGCAGCTCGACCGCATCTTCGGCGCGGCCATCGAGGCCCACGCCTGGGCCGGCCGCTCGATCGAGCGCCGCTGAGGGGACCGTCAGCGAAGTGCCATCGCAGACGCTGAGCGTCCGTATCGGGACGTCGATCACCGACCGGGTGGTGTCAGCGGAGTGGCACCGCAGACGTTGAGTGTCCGTGACTCCCCGTCGATCACCGGTGCCTAGGCTCGTCGTCGTGCGAGCGGGGACGTGGGCGGCGGTGGCCGTCGTCGTGGTCGCGCTCGTCGCGGGCTGCGCCGGGAACCCGCCGCCGGGGCCGCCCCCGGGTCCGCCGGTCCAGCCCGCCCCACCGGCGTTCGCGGACGCCGTCGGCCCCCGCGGACCGTCCGTCCCCGAGGATCCCGTCGCGCTCGCCGCTGTTCTCGACACCGCGCAGCGGACCGTCGCCGACCCCGCCCGACCCCCGGGTGAGGTCGCCGCGGCTGCGCGGACCGCGCAGGTCGGCTACGAGGAGCTCGCCTTCCGCCCCGAGCGGCTCGCGCCCGTGCTCGCCGCGATGCCGGCGGACGGGGCGGCCGTCACCGACCGGATCGTCGGCGCCGGCCGGGAGCTGCTGTCCATGTCCCGGCGCGGGCCCGGCGACATGCTCCCGGCCTGGCGGATCGTCGCGCCCCTGCCGCCCGACCAGCTGCGGGCGGTCTACGCCGAGGCCCAGCAACGGTTCGGCGTGCCGTGGACGGTGCTGGCGGCGGTGAACCTCGTCGAGTCGCGGATGGGCCGGATCGCGTCGCACTCCGAGGCCGGCGCCCAGGGCCCGATGCAGTTCATGCCCAGCACCTGGGCGAGCTACGGGCTCGGCGGCGACGTCGCCGACCCGCGCGACGCGGTGCTCGGCGCGGCCAACTACCTGCGCGCCAACGGCGGGGCCACCGACGCCGGTCTGGACCGGGCGCTGCGGCGATACAACGACGACGGCCGGTACGTGGACGCGGTGCGCGCCTACGCGGCGGTGATGCAGGCCGACGAGCGCGCCTACCTGGGCTTCCACGCCTGGGAGGTCTACTTCCGGACGACGGCGGGCCGCGTGCACCTGCCCGTCGGCTACGACGAGGCCCAGCCGGTCCGGGCCGTCGACTACCTCGCGCGTCCGGGGACCGGGCGCTGACTGCGAGGATGGCGGTGATGACCCTGCTCCCCGCCGCCGACCTCGCCGGCGACGTCCTCGAGGCCGCGCGCCGGCTGCTCGGGTGCGTCATCGCCGCCGACACCCCCGAGGGCGAGGTCCGGGTGCGGCTGGTCGAGGTCGAGGCGTACCGCGGTGCCGACGATCCGGGCTCGCACTCCTACCGCGGCCGGACCGCCCGCAACGCCGTCATGTGGGGTCCCGCCGGCCACCTCTACGTCTACTTCGTCTACGGCATGCACTTCTGCGCCAACGTCACGTGTCTCGAGGACGGGGCCTCCGGCGCGGTGCTGCTGCGGGCCGGGGAGGTGGTCTCCGACCTGGGCGCGGCGCACGCTCGTCGCCCGACGGCCCGCGGCCGCGACGCCGAGCTCGCCCGGGGCCCGGCCCGGCTCTGCACGCTGCTCGGGCTCGACCGCGAGCACAACGGCGTCGACGTGCTGTCCGCGACGTCGCCGGTCCGGCTCGAGGCGGGGGAGCCGGTACCCGACGCCGACGTCCGGACCGGGCCCCGCGTGGGGGTCGCCGCCGGCCAGCAGCGCCCGTGGCGGTGGTGGGTGGCCGGGTCGCCCGCGGTGTCGCCGTACAAGGCGGGCCGGGCCCGGGCCGACGGTCCGGACTGGTGAGCCGATTCGGCAGACTGGACGCGTGACCGCACCGCACGTCCTCGACGACCTCGCCTGGCGGGGCCTCATCGCCCAGAGCACCGACCTCGACGCGCTGCGCCGGGACCTCGACGCGGGGATGGTCACGCTCTACTCGGGGATCGACCCCACGGCGCCCAGCGCGCACATCGGGCACCTGCTGCAGTGGCTCACGCTCGCCCGCTTCCAGCAGGCGGGCCACCGGCCGATCGCGCTGGTGGGCGGCGCGACCGGACTGATCGGCGACCCCAAGCCGACCTCGGAGCGCACGCTCAACGACCGCGACGTCGTCGCCGGCTGGGTCGAGAAGCTCGGCGCCCAGCTCCGGCCGTTCCTCGAGTTCTCCTCGGGGGAGAACGCCGCGCTGCTGGTCAACAACCTCGACTGGACCGAGGGGCTCTCGGCCCTGGACTTCCTGCGCGACGTCGGCAAGCACTTCCGCGTCGGCCGGATGCTGGGCAAGGAGGCGGTGAGCCGGCGCATGGAGTCCGAGGAGGGCATCAGCTACGCCGAGTTCTCCTACCAGCTGCTGCAGTCCTACGACTTCCTCGAGCTCTACCGCCGTTACGGCTGCACGTTGCAGACCGGCGGGAGCGACCAGTGGGGCAACCTCACCGCCGGCACCGACCTCGTCCACCGCGTCGAGGGACGCTCCCTGCACGCCCTCGGCACCCCGCTGATCACCAAGGCCGACGGCACCAAGTTCGGGAAGACCGAGAGCGGCACGGTGTGGCTCGACCGGGAGCTCACGAGCCCGTACGCCTTCTACCAGTTCTGGATCCAGGCCGAGGACGCGATGGTGGGCACCTACCTGCGCGCCTTCACCTGGCTGTCGCACGAGGAGATCCTCGAGCTGGAGCGGCTCACGGAGGAGAAGCCCCAGGCGCGGGAGGCCCAGCGGGCCCTGGCGCGGTCGGTGACGGCCCTGGTGCACGGGGAGGACGAGGTCGAACGCGCTGAGGCGGCCAGCCGGGCGCTGTTCGGCCGGGGCGAGCTCGCCGCCCTCGACCCCGGGACGCTCGCGGCCGCGATCGCCGAGATCCCCTCCTTCACCGCGACGCGCTCGGAGCGCCCGACGATCGTCGACCTGCTCGTCGGCAGCGGCTTGTCCGCGAGCCGGGGCGCCGCACGCCGGACGGTGGCGGAGGGCGGGGCCTACGTGAACAACACCAAGATCGAGGCCGACGACTGGGAGCCGGCCGACGCCGACCTGCTCCACGGCCGCTGGATGGTGCTGCGCCGGGGCAAGCGCAACGCCGCCGGCGTGGAACTCGTGGGCGCCTGACGGGTGGTTTCCCCGGCCGCCGGGCCGGGCACCAGGCGTGACCAGCGACGACGCGGTGATCCACCCCCCGCTGCGGGGCAGGTTTCCGGCGTGTGTAGAGTTCTGGTCATCGCAAGGTCAGGGGTTGTCCCCGGGGCCGGCGAACAACTAAGCTAGGAACTTCGCCCCCCAGGCGCTCCGTCTCTCGGACGGGTGCTAGGGTGGGGATCACCGCGAAGCGATCGGCCGGTAACGGTCGGGGGATTCGTGTGTGGTTGTCCTTTGAGAACTCAACAGTGTGCCGATGTTTGG